>PPEA01000147.1 GCA_002967005.1 Mycobacterium talmoniae | reverse complement strand
CTCACCGCAGACTCGGTGCCGTCACCGCAGACTCGACGCCCTCACCGCAGACTCGGCGCCCTCACCGCAGACTCGGCGCCCTCACCGCAGGCTCGCCGTCCGGTCGTCGCGATCCAGCCCAACGTGGCCAACGTCGCCACGATGTACACCAGCCCCGCCCAAGCCAGATACCAGGGCCGGTCCTCCTGCCAGATGCTGGGCTGCGCGAAGCTCAGCAACCAAGGCACCCCGATGAGGAGCAACACCAGCCAGCCCCAGCCCAGGATCCGCGCGCCGCGGCGCTCACGCAGCGGGCCGTGGATTAGCCAGATCATCAGCGGCACCAGCCACACCCAGTGGTGGGTCCAGGAGATCGGCGAGAGCAGCAACCCGAACAATTCGACCACCAGCAGCAAACCCAGCCGGTCGGGCTGGTCCCGGCCGGTGCGCAACGCACGCCAGGCCAGGATGGCCACCAGCGCGGTGACGGCCAGGGCGGCGAGCACCAGCACGTCGTAGCCTGCGTCGTGGCCGATGATCCGTGAGATGCCCCCGCGCCAGGACTGGTTGAACGAGGTGGCGACCGGTCCGATGCGGTCCGGGTCGCCGATCAGTTCGGTGAAGTAGTAACGCGTTTCGTCACCCGCGACCCAAAACGACACCGCGATGCTGGCGAGGAACACCACCGCCGAAAACACCGCCGCAGCCCACCGCCGGACCCCTACGAAGTACACCCCGGTGATCGCCGGGGTCAGCTTGACCCCGCGGCCGCGCCCACCAACAGACCCGACAACCACCACCGGGTGCTGTAGGCCGCCCACAGCGCGGCCAGCGCCAGCAACACATTGATCTGCCCGTAGTCGAAAGTGCTGCGTAGCGGCTCGGTCCAGATCCCCACCGCCGTCCACAGCATCGCGACGCGGTGACCGGCCCCCGCGCGCCCCCAGCATGCGTTGACTGAGCCGCACCAGCCCGTACAGCGCGGCCATCGTCCCGACTTGCCAGCAAAACGCCACCACGCCGAACGGCAGCAGGTGCAGCGGGTAGAAGACGATCGCCGCGAACGGCGGATAGGTGAACGGCAGCGGGAAATCGGGGGTCTGATCGGCGTAGGTGTAGCTGTACAGGGTGCCGGGATGATCGAGCGCGGCGGCGCCGCCGATGTAGACGTGCAGGTCCACGAAGTTGGCGCCGTTGGGGGCCAGGTAGGTCCAGCCCAGCCGCGCGCCGACGCTGGCCAGCAGCAGCAGCGGGGCCAGGGCGGTCAACCAGTTGGTCGACTGGCGGGCGGGGGCCGCCGCGGGCGCGGCGTTGGATAAGGCGTCTACCGGATCGACTTTAGCGGGGCGACGAACCCGGCCGCAGGCCCCGGCGAGGAGCCGCGCCACCCCGCCGAGCGGCGCGACAACCGTGCCGCAGGCCCCGGCGGGTCGCAGCCGGCGGGTGGCGGGCCACTCGGGTCACCGGAACCGCACCGCTCCGTAACGGTTCTATAAATGCCACACGTGTCACTTGAGTCTCTCTAGTAACAAACTAGCTTCGGCTTGCAGACCTGCTGTCGAGGATTGGGAGAAACCATGTCGCGGACTCGGACGCTGTTCACCGCAACCGCCGTTGCGGTCGGCTCGTCGACTGCGCTGATCTTCGGCGGCGTCGCCGCGGCCGACCCGGCCGTGTCTCCGCAGCCGATTCCCAGCGCACAACTGCCCGGGATGCCGGCCATCGAGCAGATCAGCCCGGTGATCCAGCAAGCGGCCGCCGATCCGGCCAGCGCCTCGTCACTGCTGATGGCGGCCGCGGCGGCCTTCGCCGGCAACTCCACCGCACCCGCCGACTCCAAACAGGTCGCCGACTCGGTGAGCCAGTTCGTGGCGACGCCAGCCGGTGCCAACGTGCTGCCGCGCGCGCAGGTGAGCAACCTGCCCGACACGGTGCCCGGCACCGGGATCCCGCTGCCAGCCAACGTCAACCTGCCCGGCCCGGCCAGCCCGCCCGCGGCGGCCCCGGGTGACCCGGCCGCCCACGTGCCCACGCCGGGGACCG
>PPEA01000146.1 GCA_002967005.1 Mycobacterium talmoniae | reverse complement strand
CCCGGACGCCCCGCCCACGCAGGACTTCATGTACCCGTCCATCGGCCAGAGCTGCCTGGCCGACGGCGGCAACGTCATCGCCACCGCGCTGTCGGTGGCGGGCCCGGCCAAGATCCCGGCCCCCGGCCCCGGACCGGGTCAGACCGCGTACGTCTTCACCGCGGTCGGCACCCCGGGACCGGCCGAGGTGCAGAAGCTGCCGCTCAACGTCACCTGGGTGAACCTGACCAGCGGGAAATCGGGCACCGCCGCGCTCAAGCCGCGTCCCGACATCAACCCGGAGGGGCCGACGACGCTCACCGCGATCGTCGACACCGGCTCCGGCAGCATCATGTCGACGATCTTCGGGCAGGTCAGCACCAAGGACAAGCAGTGCAACTTCATGCCCACCATCGGCTCGACGGTGGTGCCCTGACACCCTGACGCACCACCGGCCCCACCGGCTACCGCTCGGGTACCTGATGGGTTTGCGTCCGCGTCTGAGCGACAACGCCGTTGACACCCAACGTTTGTCGCTCGGACGCGGACGCAACGACACATGGCCGGCCACCCGGCGACACCGCGGGGAGGCCTCAGGCCGCGGTGCCGCGCGGGGCGAAGATCAGTAGGCCATGAACAGGATGGCGTCCCGGTCGTACTCCATGCCCGGGTGCGCGTCGGCGAGATGCTTTTGGGTGAGTTCGACCAGCTCGTCCTCGTCCTTGCCGGCGATGGCCTCACCACACGGGCAGTTGATGTGCGTCTTCACGGTGCCGCCTTTCCCTTCACCTTCGGGGCAGCCTTTTTAGCCGCCTTCATCTGCTTCTTGTAGGACCGGACTTGCCCGAGCGACTCGGCGTCGACGACGTCGGCGATCGACATGCGGGCACCGGCTTTGCCGTAGTCGCCGGCCGCGGCGCGCCAGCCGGCCGGGGTCACGCCGTATTGCTTGCCGAGCAACGCCAGAAAGATCCGCGCCTTCTGGTCGCCGAAGCCGGGCAGCCCCTTGAGCCGCCGCAACAGTTCGGGTCCGTCGGGATCACCAGCGATCCACAACGCGGCCGCGTCCCCGTCGTAGCGATCCACCAAAACCCGCGCCAAGTCCTGGATCCGGGTGGCCATCGAACCCGGGAAGCGGTGTATCGCAGGCTTTTCCGAGCACAGCGCGGCGAACTTGTCCGGGTCGTGTCGGCGATCTCGCGGGCGTCGAGCCCGCCCATCCGGTCGGCGATCTTCTTCGGTCCCGCGAACGCGGTCTCCATCGGCACCTGCTGGTCCAGCAGCATTCCGACCAGCAACGCGAACGGACTGGACTCCAGCAACGCGTCGGCGGCGGGATCCTGAACCAGCTGCAGCTTCGGCACGCCGTCAGTGTACTGAGCACCCTGCCCGGCGCGACCCCGAAAATAGGGGGAAATTACCTACCCCTGCCGCGGTTAGCGTTGCCGCATGACGCAACTGCTGAGCTTTCCTGCCCCCGCGGACGTCGCCGCGCAGACCCCCGCCGACCGCGACCGCGCCATCGACGTCATCCGCATCGTGTCGCTGATCGGCGTGGTGGCCGGGCACACCATCATGGCCACCAGCATGATCCGCGACGGTGTCCTCATCTGGGACAACCTGCTCACCACCTCGACGGTGTTTCAGGCGCTGACCTGGGTCTTCCAGATCATGCCGCTGTTCTTCTTCGCCGGGGTGGCCGCCAGCGTCGGGTCGTGGCGGCCCGGCACGAGCTGGGGCGGTTGGCTGATGAAGCGCTGCACCCGGCTGTACCGGCCGGTGTTCTACTACCTGGCGTTTTGGGCGGTCGCCCTGGTGGGGCTGCGCCCGATCCTGCCCCCGCACGTCTACGAGCCGATCGCCGGTGTCAGCATCCAGCTGCTGTGGTTCCTCGGCGCCTACGTGCTGGTGCTGGCCACGGTGCCGCTGCTGTCCCGGATCAGCACCACCCGCCAACTGGTCGTCAGCGTCGCCGCGGTGTACGGGTTCGTGGCGCTGGTCGACATCATCCGGCTGCACACCTCCGGCCTGGCCCTGCTCGGCTACCTGAACATGGCGGCGTGGGTGATCCCGGGGATGTTCGGCGTCGCCTACCGCCGCGGGCTGCTGACACGCGGTGCCGCGTGGAGCACCGGGCTGGCGATGCTGGGCGTCAACCTGGCCCTGTGCCACTTCGGCCCCTATGAGCTGAGCCTGGTCGGTATCGAAGGCCAACGACTCGCGAACATGTCACCGCCGTCGCTGTTGATGGCTGGGCACGCAATCATGATGTGCGCGTTGGTGGTTGCGGCCGCCCCTGCGATCGCCCGGTGGGCGCAGCGGCCCCGGGTGTGGTGGTTGACGGCGATCGGCAACTCGGGCGCGATGACGCTGTACCTGTGGCACATGCCGGCGCTGCTCGGCGTGCACCTGGTGTTCGACTCGCTGGGGTGGTACCGCTTCCCCGGCCAGCCGCACCTGGTCGCCCTCAGCCTGGCCCAACTGCTGCTGATGACCGGCCTGGTCGGCGCGCTGTTCGTGGCGCTGCGGCCGCTGGAGAACTCACCGCTGCCGGGCTGGGACGGCGCGCGGGTGACCGCGCCCGGACTGCGCAGCCCGCGCTCGG
>PPEA01000145.1 GCA_002967005.1 Mycobacterium talmoniae | reverse complement strand
CGCTCCGCCGACTAGCCGCGCCGAGCGGGCTACCCGCTCTTGCGGCGGAACTCCCGACGGCTCTCGAGCGGGCCGTGCGCCCGGGGCTGCTTGGCACCACCGTCCTTGTGCGCGGACCCGCCCGCCGCCTTCGCCTTCTTGCGGTCCAGGGCTTCCCGGAACTTGCGCTTGGTGTCGTCCTCCGAGGTGGATTCCGGCTCGGAGTGTGCAGCGGCCATGCCCGCAGCCTAACGCGCCGACCGACCTACCGCATGCCCGGCGGCATGCCGTACACGTGCGAGACCGGCAGGGTCAGCACCACCCGCCGATCGGTGACCATGGCTTGCCGGTACTCATCCCAGTCCGGGTGCTCGCCAGCGATGTTGCGGTACAAGGCGATCAGCGCCTCGACGGTGGCGTCGTCGGGGGCGGCCGCCGGCGGCGTCAGCTCGGCGGTGCCCTCGGCGACCGCGTACGCCCAGCCGTCGTCGGCGCTGACCAGGAGCGAGGCCCGCGGGTCGCGGCGCAGGTTGCGGGTCTTGGCCCGCGGCTCGGTGATCGACACCTGCACGACGAGATTGCGCGGGTCGAAGTAATACGACACGTTGGACAGCTGCGGGCGCCCGTCGGACTTGATGGTGGCCAGCACCCCGATGGAGTTGTCGCTGATCAAGGCCAGCAGCTTGTCGTCGAAGACTTCGCGTCCCATCCGCCTAGCCTACGTCGCTACCATCACGTCATGGCGCTGGTCGACGGCAACACCCTACGAGGAGTCTCGGCCACCACATTGTGGACGCTGCGGAACCGGGCCGCCGAAGCCGCGCGGCCCGACGGGGTGATCGACGACCCTTGGGCGGTCACGCTTTTCGATGCGATCAGCTACGACTACGACAAGTTCGGCAGCATCGAGCGCTACCACGCGCTGCGGGCGCTGACCTTCGACGCCGCCCTCGCCGACTACCTGCGCGCCCACCCGAAAGCCGCGGTGGTGGCGCTGGCCGAGGGATTGCAAACCAGTTTCTGGCGGCTGGACCGTGCGGGTGTGCTGAACGAGGCCACCTGGTACTGCGTCGACCTGCCGCCGGTGGTGGCGCTGCGCGAGCAACTGCTGCCCCGCGACCCGCGGATCGTGCACCTGGCCCAGTCGGCGCTGGACCGCGGCTGGATGGACCGCGTCGACGCGAGCCACGGGGTGTTCATCACCGCCGAAGGCCTGCTGATGTACCTCGATCCCGACGAGGTGCACGCGCTGATCGCGGACTGCGCCCAACGCTTCCCCGGCGGCCGGTTCCTGTTCGACGCGATTCCGCGCTGGTTTAGCCGACGGACGTTGAAGGGGTGGCGCATGTCGGACCGGTGCATCGCCCCGCCGATGCCGTTCGGGCTTAGCCCCGACGAGGCGGTGGCGCTGGCCGGCGAAATCCCCGGGATACGCGCGGCCCGCGACGTCTCGCAGCTGACCGGTCGTGGCCCGTCGGGGCAGGCGCTGTGGCGGGCCGTGGACCGCTTCGGCCCGCTACGCCGGCGTCGGTCCAGCATCACGCTGCTGGAATTCGGCCCATGACCGCCTATGCGGCGTTCCTGCGGGGCGTCAACGTCGGCGGCGTCAACCTGAAGATGGCCGAGGTGGTCGCCGCGCTGACCGACGCCGGATTCGCGGCCGTGCGCACCATCTTGGCCAGCGGCAACGTGCTGCTGGAGTCGCCGCGGGGCGGGGGCGCGGTGCGGGCCACGATGGAGGCCGCGCTGCGCGAACGGTTCGGCTACGACGCCTGGGTGCTGGTCTACGACCTCGACACGGTGCGCGCCGTGGTCGAGGCCTACCCGTTCGAACCCGAGGTCGACGGCTACCACTCCTACGTCACGTTCGTCGCCGACGACGCGGTGCTCGACGAGTTGGCCGCGTTGACCGCCGGTGCCCACGAGCGGATCGCCCGGGGCGTCGGCGTGCTGTACTGGCAGATCCCCAAGGGCAACACGCTGGACAGCACCGTCGGCAAGACGATGGGTAAGCAGCGCTACAAATCGTCGACCACGACCCGCAACCTGCGCACGTTGGGCAAAGTGCTGTCCCGGTAGTGTTGCGTCGGTGCTCACCGGTGTGTCCGAAACGGCCCTGCTGACGCTGCGGTCCCGCGCTCGGGAGGCGATGCGTCCCGACGGGATCATCGACGATCCGATGGCGATCAGGTTGCTCGAGGCCATCGACTTCGACTTCGCCAAGTTCGGCCCCACCCGACAAGACATGGCGGTGCGGGCGCTGGCGTTCGACCTGCACACCCGCCGCTACCTGGCTCGGCACCCGGCGGCCACCGTGGTGGCGTTGGCCGAAGGTTTCCAGACCAGTTTCTGGCGCCTGGACGCCGCCATCCCCGACGCCCAATTCCGCTGGCTGACCGTTGATCTCCCGCCGGTGATCGACCTGCGCACCCGACTGTTGCCGGAATCGCCGCGGATCTCGGTGTGCGCGCAGTCGGCGCTGGATTACAGCTGGATGGACCGGGTCGACCCGTCGAACGGGGTGTTCATCACCTCCGAGGGGCTGCTGATGTACCTGCAGCCCGAGGAGGCGTTGGGGTTGATCGCCGAATGCGCGGCGCGGTTCCCGGGCGGTCAGATGATGTTCGATCTGCCACCGCCGTGGGTCAACAAGGTCGCCCGGCGCGGGATGCGGACCTCGCTGCGCTACCAGGCCCCGCCGATGCCGTTCAGTCTTCCGGTGTCGGAGGCCGCCGAGCTGGTGAACACGGTGCCGGGTATCCGCGCCGTGCACGACGTGCACAGCCCACGGGGCCGCGGCCTGCTGTTCGGCACCGTGCTGTCGGCCGCGTACCGGATTCGCGCGCTCGACCCACTGCGCCCCTCGATGACCCTGCTGGAATTCGGCTGAGTCAGCTCAGCCGTCGGCGGCGTCGAACGCGGCGTCGAGGTAGCGCTGGGCCTCGGCTTTGCCCAGGCCCAACGACCGGGCCGCATCGGCGTATGCCTTTGCCGCTTCCGCCATCGCGGTATCGGCGGGATCCACGGCTGCCACGAAAGTGCCGAAGCGGCCGCGGGTTTCGACGATGCCCGCAGCCTCCAGTTCCCGGTAGCGCGGGCGACGGTGTTGGCCGCCAGGCTCAGTTGACTTGCCAGCTCGCGCACCGTGGGCAGCCGGGTGCCGGCCGGCAGCTTCCCGGACCGGATGGCGTCGATGATCTGCGTTCTGAGCTGATCGAACAGCGGTCTGCCCGGGTCCCCGTCGACCCGCAACCACTCGCCCAAATCCACCTGCCCCAGTATTCCCTAGGACCGCTATGTTGGTGGGGTGCGGGTAACGGTGCTCAGCGGCGCGGGGATCTCCGCGGAGAGCGGGGTCCCGACGTTCCGCGACGATAAGAACGGCCTGTGGGCGCGGTTCGACCCCTACGAGCTGTCCAGTATCGAGGGGTGGCTACAGCACCCCGAGCGGGTGTGGGGCTGGTATCTGTGGCGGCACCACCTGGTCGGCCGGGTGGAGCCCAACGCCGGGCACCGCGCCGTCGCGGACTGGCAGGACCATGCCGAGGTCAGCGTCGTCACGCAGAACGTCGACGACTTGCATGAACGCGCCGGCAGCCACCCGGTGCACCACCTGCACGGCAGCCTGTTCGAATTCGTGTGCGCGAACTGCGGGATGCCCTACACCGAGACGTTGCCCGACATGGCCGAGCCGGCGTTGGAAGTGGAGCCGCCGGTCTGCGCATGCGGCGGCCTGATCCGCCCCAACATCGTGTGGTTCGGGGAGGCCCTGCCCGAAGGGCCGTGGCAGCACGCGGTGCAGGCGACCGAGGCCGCCGACGTGCTGGTGGTGGTGGGGACGTCGGCGATCGTGTACCCGGCCGCCGGGCTGCCCGAGCTGGCGCTGGCCCGCGGCACGCCCGTCATCGAGGTCAATCCCGAACCGACGCCGTTGTCCGCCAACGCCACCGTGTCGATGCGCGACACCGCCAGTTCCGCGTTGCCGACCTTGCTGCAGCGGCTGCCCGCGCTGCTGGATTGACGCACAGATCGGCGTCTATCCACAGAAACGGGCGCTGACCACGGATTCGGTGGGCTCGCGGTCGGGCCCGTCGCCGAAGCTGTCGCCATGATGACACCCCACCAGCCGTTCATCGGCAGTGAAGCGGTGGCCGCGGGGATGCTGCAGCGCCGCCAATTGCGGTCTCGGTTCCAGGCCGTGCTTCCCGACGTCTACTGCCTGCGCGGTCTTGACCTCACGCTGCAGCAGCGGGCGATGGCGGCATGGCTGTGGTCGCACCGGCAGGGCGTAGTGGCCGGGTTGACCGCGGCGGCATGCCACGGTTCGAAATGGGTCGACGATGATCTGCCGATCGAGCTGATCTGGGCAAACGCCCGACCACCGCACGGGGTGCGGACCTACGACATGCGCCTGCCGACAGCCGAATTCGGGTTGGTCGACGGTGTTGCGGTAACCACGCCGGAACGCACCGCATTCGATATCGCGCGTCGAGGGGCGGTCGGCGCGGCGGTTGCACAGCTAGATGCGCTGATGCAGGCCACCGGCGTCAAGGTGGGCGATGTCGCCGACCTCGCCGGCCGGCACCGCGGCGCACGCGGCCTTCGCCAACTGGAAACGGTGCTGGATCTGGCCGACTCGGGCGCAGAATCTCCCAAGGAGACCTGGCTGCGGCTGCTGCTGATCCGCGCCGGCTTTCCCCGGCCGACCACGCAGATCCCGGTCGTCGGACCAGACACCGGGAACACGTACTACCTCGACATGGGCTGGGAGAACCTGATGGTCGCCGTGGAGTACGACGGGGAGCAACATCGCCTCGACCGCTGGCAGTACAAGAAGGACATCGTGCGTCAGGAGGAGTTGGAAAAGCTCGGCTGGATCGACATCCGGGTGGTTGCCGGCGATCGTCCGGCCCAGATCATCCCCCGGGTGCGCGATGCACGGACATCTCGGCGAGCGAGCCTGCGCTAGCGGCGCCGAGTCTGTGCTGGCGGCATCGAGTCTGCACTAGCGGCAGCGAGTCTGCGCTGGCGGCAGCGAGTCTGCGGTGGCGGCGTCGAGTCTGCGG
>PPEA01000144.1 GCA_002967005.1 Mycobacterium talmoniae | reverse complement strand
AAACACCCCGCCGGCCCCGGCGATCAGCCCGCGCTTGACCTCCGGCAGCCCGAACTGGGCGCGCTGTTCGGCCACCACCAGGTCGCTGGCCAGCGCCAGCTCGGTGCCGCCACCCAGCGCGGTGCCGTTGACCGCGGCGATGGTCGGTTTGTCGATGAAGTGGTGCACGTATCCGGCGAATCCCCACTCGCTGTGGTCGGGGTGAAACAGGTTCTCCCCCCGCGAGATCGCCTTGAGGTCGGCGCCGGCGCAGAACGATTTGTCGCCCGCGCCGGTGATCACCACCGCGCGCACCTCGGGGTCGTTTTGCGCCTGGGCCAACGCGTCGCCGACGGCGGTGCTCACCGCGGCGTTGACCGCGTTGCGGGCCTCGGGCCGGTTGATGGTGATGATCAGGACATTGCCGCGGCGCTCGGTGAGCGCACCCGGGGCGACGGGAGCCTCCGTCACAGCAACTCCAAAATGGTGGCGTTGGCCTGGCCGCCGCCTTCGCACATGGTCTGCAAGCCGTACTGAATGCCCTTGTCCCGCATGTGATACAGCATCGTGGTCATGATGCGTGCCCCAGAGCCGCCCAGCGGGTGGCCGAGCGCGATCGCCCCACCCTTGGGGTTGAGCTTCTTCTCGTCGGCGCCGATGTCGTGCAGCCAGGCCATCGGGACCGGGGCGAACGCCTCGTTGACCTCGAACACCCCGATCTCGTCGATGCTCAGCCCGGAGCGCTTGAGCGCCTTCTGGGTGGCCGGGATGGGCGCGGTCAGCATGATCACCGGGTCGGCGCCGGCCAGGGTCGCGGTGTGCACCCGGGCCAGCGGCTTGAGCCCCAGCGACTTGGCTTTCTCGGCCGACATGAACAGCAGTGCCGCCGACCCGTCGGAGATCTGGCTGGAGTTGCCGGCGTGGATCACCCCGTCCTCCTTGAAGGCCGGCTTGAGCTGCGCCATCTTCTCGATCGGGGTGCCGCGGCGGATGCCCTCGTCCTTGAGCACGACGTTGCCGTCCTGATCCTTGATGCCGACGATCTCGTCCTCGAACGCACCGGAATCCTGTGCGGCGGCGGCCTTCTCGTGCGAGGCCAGGGAGAATTCATCGAGGGCGGTACGGGAAAAGCCCCACTGTTCGGCGATCATCTCGGCGCCGATGCCCTGGTTGGGGGTTTGGCTGTAGCGGGTGCGGAACGCCTCCGGGTACGGGTGGCCGCCGTTGGCCAGCGAGGCGCCCATCGGCGTGCGCGACATCGACTCCACCCCGCCGGCGACCACCACGTCGTAGTGGCCGGCGACCACACCGGCCGCCGCGAAGTGCACCGACTGCTGGCTGGACCCGCACTGGCGGTCCACCGTCACCCCGGGCACGGTCTCCGGCCAGCCGGCGGCCAGCAGCGCGGTGCGGCCGATGTCGAGCGCTTGTTCCCCGGCCTGCATGACGCAGCCCCAGATCACGTCCTCGACGAGTTCGGGGTCGACGCCCGCCTTGCTCACCAGGCCGTTGAGGACCTGCGCGGACAGTTCGGCCGGGTGCACCCCGGACAGTCCGCCGTTGCGCTTGCCAATCGGTGAGCGCACTGCCTCGACGATGACGGCGTCAGCCATGGTCGTTCTCCTTTGAACTTGAGGGTCGTGCCTCGATTGTTGACCAACGGGTTGGACGGCCCGCAGCGGGGGTCAAATCCATGTCGACTGTGCGATCCGATACGCCCAAGCCTCGAGCGGCGTATCAAACCGCACACCCGCGAATGCTGTCAGCCGACCGGGTTGAACCGAAGATGCAACTCCTGCAGCCCCCGCATGATGAAGGTCGGCTCGTAGCTGTACCGGCGCGCCTCGGGCGGGCCGTGCTGCTCCTCGGAGATGCTGATGTCGGCCATCCGATCCAGGATCCGGTTCAGCGAGATCCGTCCCTCGGCGCGGGCCAGCGGCGCACCCGGGCAGGAGTGCGCTCCGCGGCCGAATGCCACATGCTCGCGCACGTTGGACCGGTCGATCCGGAATTGATCGGGCTCGTCGAACTTGCGCGCATCCCGGTTGCTGGCTCCGGGTAGCAGCATCACCGTGGTGCCGGCCGGAACGGTGGTGTCGCCGACCGTGGTCGTGGTCCGCGCCATGCGGAAATGCGATTTGACCGGGCTCTCGGTGCGCAGTGCTTCCTCCAAAAACACCGGGATGCGGCCGCGGTCCTCCCGCAGCAGCGCCTGGATGTCGGGGCGCTCGGCGATCACCCGCAAACCGGCGCTGAGCAACTTGACGGTGGTTTCCTGGCCGGCGGCGAACAGAAAGGTGGACACCCGCACCACATCGATGATCTCCGGCGTGGAGCCGTCCTCGTATTTCGCCTGCGCCAGTTCGGTTAACACGTCGCCGCGCGGTTCGTTGCGGCGGTCGGCGATGTAGGAGTAGAACTTGTCATCCAGCCACTGCAGCGGGTTGTGCGTCAGCGGATCGTCGTCGAGTGACCCCACCTGCTCGCCACCCAGCACCGTGCGGAATTCGTGGTGGTCGGCGGCGGGAACCCCCAGCAGATCGGCGATCACCAGCATCGAGAACGGTTTGGCGTAGTCCTCGAGGAACTCGCAGCGACCCGAGCCGACGAACTCGTCGAGTTGCTGGTCGGCCAGCCGCCACATGAAGTCTTCGTTCTCCTTGAGCCGCTTGGGGGTCAGCAGCCGACTCAGCAGCCCGCGGGTGCGGGTGTGCTCCGGCGGGTCCTGGGTGACGATGTGTTCGCTCATCGGGATCTGGTCGCGGTGCTGTTCGATCAGGGCGCCGACGTCGTCGCCGACCGGCTCGAACGACAGCCCGGAGAACGGCCCGGCCACCGACACGCACGAGGAGAACGCCGGGTCTTTGTACACCGCAAGGGCTTCGGCGTGCCCGGTGACCGCAAGCACCCCCTGGTGGGGTTCGTGCACGATGGGGCACTTGGCCCGCAGATAGTCGAAGTAGGGGTAGGGGTCGGGGATCAAGGACGGGTCGGTGAAGAAGTCGACCGATTCGAAGTCGCTCATTCGGCAGCCCCGAACAGCACCGGCAGCGAGGTCGGTGATCGGAACACCTGGCCGCGGATGTGCGGATCGCCACCGGCGGGATCCAGCCGAAGGTGCGGCAGCCGGTCCAGCAGCAGGTTGAGCGCGACCCGCATCTCCATGCGGGCCAGGTGCATCCCCAGGCACACGTGCACACCGTGCCCCCACCCGGTGTGCGACCGCGCCGAACGGAAGATGTCGAGGCGGTCGGGATCGGGGTGACGGTCCTCTTGGCGGTTGGCGGCCCCCAACATCGGCATCACCGAGGAGCCGGCGGGGATGTGCACCCCCGCCAGCTCGGTGTCACGGGCGGCCACCCGGGTGATCGTCAGCAGCGGCGGCTCCCAGCGCACCCCCTCCTCGATCGCCTGCGGCAGCAGCGACCGGTCGGCGCGCAGCGCGTCGAGCTGCTCGGGGCGGGAAAGCAACCCGAACAGCAGGTTACCCAGCGCACGGTAGGTGGTTTCGATCCCCGCCGGAAGCAGCAGCCGCAGAAACGAGAAGATCTCCTCGTCAGACAGTTTTTGCCCGTCGATTTCGGCCTGCGCCAGCCCGCTGATCAAATCGTCGCGGGGCTGCTCGCGGCGGGCGGCGAGGATCGGGGTGAAGTAGTCGCGCAACGCCTGCGAGGCGGCGCGACCCCGTTCGGGGTTGATGGTGAACGACAGCAGCGAGATCGACCAGCGCTGAAACTGTGGATAGTCCCGCTGCGGCAAACCCAGTAACCCGGCGATGATCTGGGTCGGGTAGTCGAAGTTGAACTCCTTGACCAGGTCGGCGTGCCCGCGGTCGGCGAACCGGTCGATCAGCTCGGTGCCGACCCGGCCCACCAGCTCGTCTTCCCAACGGGCCAGCGCCTTCTGGGAGAACGCCTTGGCGACCAGGGCCCGGTGCCGGCCGTGTTCGGGCTCGTCCATGCCCAACATCACATGCTTGCCGAGCACATCACCAAACGCGTCGATGATGATCGACGAGGAAAACGTCTCGTTGTCGCGCAGCATCGCGATGACGTCCTCGTGGCGGTACACGATGAACACCGGCTTGGATTCCTCGTGCGGCAGCACCGAGAAGTCGATGCGTTGCACGGGTTCCTCGCGCCGCAGCCGGGCCAGCTCGGTGTAGGGGTCGCGGACATCGCCAGACACCACGTCGTCGAAGGCGCCGAAATCGTCCAGGTCATCAAACAACTGCATGAGTGCTCCTTAGCCGGCCGGGTAGGCGACGGATTTGATCTCGGTGTACTGGTCGAAGCCGGCGACCCCGTTCTGGCGGCCGATGCCGCTGGCCTTGTACCCGCCGAACGGTGTGTCGGCGCCGTAGCCGGCGGCGCCGTTGACGCCCAGGAACCCCGCCCGTAGGCGTTTGGCCACGGCCAGACCGTGTTCCAGCGACCCGGACATGACGTTGCCGGCCAGCCCGTAGCGGCTGTCGTTGGCGATGCGCACCGCGTCGTCCTCGTCGTCGTAGGGAATGACGGCCAGCACCGGCCCGAAGATCTCCTCTTGGGCGATCGTCATCGTGTTGTCGACGTCGACGAACAGCGTTGGCTTGACGAAGAATCCGCGGCCGAGCCCGTCCGGCGGCTCGGCTCCCCCAACCAGGAGTTTGGCGCCTTCGTCGATGCCTTGCTCGATGTAGCCGCGGATGCGGCTGCGCTGTTTGGCCGAGATGACCGGGCCGCACAGCGTGGCCGGGTCTTGCGGGTCACCCGGCGCGACGCCCTCGTACATCCCCTGCAGGAGGGCGACGCCTTCGTCATACCGGGACCGGGGCAGCAGCAGCCGGGTGGGGTTGGCGCAGCCCTGGCCGGCGTGCATGCACGGCGCGATGCCCATCATGCAGCCCAACGCGAGGTCGGCGTCCTCCAACACGATCGTCGCGGATTTGCCGCCTAGTTCGAGGAACAGCCGCTTCATGGTGGCCGCGCCCTTTTCCATGATCCGCTGGCCGACCGCGGTGGACCCGGTGAACGAGATCAGGTCCACCTTCGGCGACACCGTCAGCTCCTCACCGACCAGGTGGTCGGAGGCGGTGACCACGTTGACCACCCCGGCGGGGATGTCGGTGTTTTCGGCGATCAGCCGCCCCAGGCGGGTGGCGTTGAACGGGGTGTCGGGTGCGGGTTTGAGCACGACGGTGTTGCCGGTGGCCAGCGCCTGACCGATCTTGTGGATGGTGACCTCGAACGGGAAGTTCCACGGCACGATGGCGCCGACCACCCCGACGGCCTCCCGCCAGATTCTGCGGGTGGTGTTGACGCCGGTCACCGAGACGAACGCGTCCCCCAGCGAGGTCTCCCACGGATAGTCGTCGATCAGGCCCGCCGGGTATCTCAGCGCATCGGACAGCGGCGCGTCGAGTTGCGGGCCGTGGGTGATGGCCCGCGGGCAGCCGACTTCCCGGATGAGTTCTTCGCGCAGCTCTTCCCGCTCGGCTTCCAACGCCTCCTGCAGTTGGCCCAGACAGCGTTGCCGGAACTTGTGATTGACGGACCAGTCGGTGTCGTCGAACGCGCGTCGGGCGGCGTCGATGGCCCGGCGCATATCCGCCACCGACGCGTCGGCGACGTCGCCGAGGACCTCTTCGGTGGCCGGGTTGATGTTGGCGAACGTGCCGGCCTGACCGTCGACCAGTTTGCCGTCGATCATCATCTTGGATTCTGGAATCTCAGCCATGGTTGTCCTTCGTCAACGCACCGAACCGCGGCAGGCCCATCATCACGCGGGTGATCTGGTGCAGCCCCGCGGCGGGAAGTATCCGGTTGGCGATCAACAGCATTCGCGCGTCGGGGCCGACCGAGCGCCGGACGAAGGGCGCCCGGGACTCCAGGGCTTTGGCCAATCCGGCCGCGAACCGTTGCGGGGAGCGGGCCGCGACCTTCATCGCAAACCGGCCGCGTTTGTCCATGGTGGCATGGTGCCGCGCGTAGGGCCCGGCGAAATCGCGGCAGTCGGTGGTGCCGGCGTCGGTGATGATCTCGGTGTCATACGTCCCGGTCACCAGGACGGTGACACCCAACCCGAACGGGGAGATCTCGCAGGCCAGCGATTCGCCCCACCGCTCCAAGGCGCCCTTGCCGCCGAGTAGGCCGCGGTCGCCGGCATCCCGCGCACCCCGCCCTGGCTGGACACCAGCACGATGCGCCCTCGGCCGACGGCCCGCATCGACGGCAGCAGCGCATTGGTCAGCGCGACCGGACCGAAGACCGAGGTGGCAAACATGCGCTCCCACAGCGCGGCCGGTGTCTCTTCGGCCATCCCGGCCGCGGAGAATCCGGCGTTGTGAACCACCGCGTAGGGTGCCCCCACCGCCGCCTCGATCGCCTTGGCGGCGGCGGCCACCGAGGCCGAATCGGTGAGGTCCAGCGGGATCCCGATCAGCCGGGCATCGTCGTCGGACGCCCCGGTGGCGTGCCGCAGGGCCGGCAAGTCCCTTGTCCGGCGAACGCATCGCGGCCACCACCCGCCAACCGGTGCGGTAGAGATGGGCGGCGGACGCCAACCCGAGACCGCGCGAGGCACCGGTGATGACGACGCTGCGCGGCTCAGCCATGGACCGGTTTGCAGCGGGTGCCGTCGCCGCCACCTGAACGTCGGGGCGGCCGTTCGGCTGGCCGCTCAGCCAGGTCGACCATTTACCCACCGAGTAGGGCCCCGGTTGCCCGTTGCGCTCGTAGAAGCCCTGCGGATCATAGACTTTGGCCTCCGGATACGGCCACGGGCAGGCCACCGACGTCGCGACGTGGGACATTTTGATCAGGGCGAACGTGCCGCCGTAGCAGAAGTAGCCCACGTTGATCAGGGCCAGCATCACCACGAACATGCCCAGGGTCGGGCGGGTGGCGAAGATCCTCGCCCGCTGGGCCAGCTTTTCGGCCACGGTGCGGCCGGTGTCGTCGCGGTACAGCAGCACCCCGGCGGGCACCATCACCAGGTTGACGGCCAGCACCTCGACGATGAACGGGAACTGGTAGGTCTCCCCGACGAACGCGGAACCGAACGGGATGACCTGGGAGTAGATGTACATCCCGGTGCGGACCAGGGTCATCTCCAGCGCCGCGTCCAGCACGATCCCGATCGGCAAAATGATGACCGCCAGGCTGATCAGCGGGTGGCGCCAGACGAACGAGTCGACCGGACTGCGCGCCTGAATGCGACGCAAGATCCAGATCGCCGGGAAATAGGGGCCGAGGTAGAACATGATGTAGCCCAGCACCAGGAAGGGTTCCACCGTGGGGGACAGGGATACCAGTGGCCAGTCTTCTGGCAAGTGGTACAGCTGCGGGTTGTACACCGCATACGGCGACCAGTTCATGATCGGGTCCTGCCACACGATCAGCGTCGTGACGATCCCCATCAACAGGGCCGGGTGATACGGGTGGCGACGCCAGGCCACCACGTAGACAGCGATGATGATCACCATCGTGACGATCGTGAACGCCTGCAACACCCCGAGCCAGTGCTGAAATCCGAACAGCGGCGCCACCGGCCGCGGCGCGCCGCTGACCTCGGGGTTGCGGATGCGATCGGAGACGGCACCCACCCGGGCGCAGTAGGCAAACGCGAAGCCCACCGCGAGGGCGGCCACGATTCCCAGACCGGCCCACGGCGAGCCCCGCTTGGGGGTGTCGACACTGGTAGCGGACGACACTGTCTGCTCAGCAGTCATCGGTTATTCCTCTCCGAAGCGGTCGACGAGATGGGAGTTGACGCCGTCGGGGTCGAGCTTGCGGGCCACCAGATAGCCGGCGCCCATCCAGGCCCGGCGCGTCCAGTTTCCGAACGACACCCGGGTACCCGGCGCCCCGGACGCCGCCGGCATCATCTTCACCCGCTCCAGGGCCTCCTTCACGCCGCGCGGACTCAACGGATGCGCGTCACTCAGCGCCCGCACCAACGTCATCGCGACGTCGCGGTTCACCACCGGCACACACCACTCCGGACGTCGGCCATAGGCCCGCTGGTATTCGTCGAGGAACGCCTGCCCGACCGGGTTGCCCTCGTCGTACTGGTCGACCCCGACCCAGCCCATGAACGCGTTCCACATGATCGGGTTGAGCCAGGCATTCTGGAACGCAGTGCTGGTGAACCGCGGCGGGTCCCAATCCAGCGCCTCCAGCGCCGGGTTGATGAACACGATCCCAAACCCGAAGCCGCAGTGCACGATCGCCGGTACTTTCGCTTCGTGTAACGCCTGCACCGCCGCCGAGACGTCTTGCGCGGTTTGCGCGATCGACGCTTCGGCCACGATCCGGATACCCTTGCGCCGGCACGCTTCGCGGAAGTTCTTCAGGTAGGTCTCGCCGACGAGCGATTGCTCCTTGAGCACACCGACCTCGCTGTGCCCGCCCTTGGCCAGCAGGTCCGACCAGAAGATCGGCTCGTCGGTCAGCGATCCCATCGCGAAGGAGAACACCCACTCCCCCAGCGCGGCGTCGGAGCCGGTGACGCTGATACACGGCACCTTGAACCGCTCCTCGATCGCCTCGCGGGTGGGCACCACGTTGTCGGTGATGTTCGGGCCGAAAATGACCAGGCAGCCCTCATCGCACAGTTCGCCGTAGGCGTCGATCACCGCCTTGACCGATCCCTTGGGCAGGCCCTCCACCTCGCGGTAGATGATCTCGATCGGCCGGTCCAGCAGCCCGCGTTCTCCTGCTTGTTTGAACACCAGGTCGAACGGTTGGGTCAGGTCTTCGAAGTATGTCTTCGGAAAGCCTTCGGGAAGCCGGAAGTCCATCAGATAACCGATTTTGATCGGCTCCGCGGTGCTCTCGTAGGACATCTCACCTCCGTTGACGCGGCACTGCGAACCCTCGCCACGTTTGGAACCTAATATTTGTTCAGACCCTAGCGTGGAGCCGGCGGACCGTCAATCACCGTGCCCGGCTTGGTCGGCCAGGTACGCGTCGATCATCTCGGCGAGGCCGCGGCTCACCAGCGAGTCGTCGGTGAGGGGCCCGGCGACGGCGGCAGCGGCCGCCGCACGGGGGCTCAATCCCTCGGCGATCAGCCGGGCGGCGGCGATCAGCACCCGGGTGGACGCCACCTCACGCAGCCCACCATCCTCCAAGCGCCGAATCGCCTGCCCTAGCCGCACCAGTGCCACGGCCTGGTCATGATCGACGCCGGCCTCGCAGGCGACGATCTTCTCCTCGATGTCGGGTGTGGGGAAACCGAACTCGATGGCCACCATCCGCTGACGCGTCGAGTCCTTGAGGTCTTTCAGCACGCTTTGGTAGCCCGGGTTATACGACACCACCAGACAAAATCCCGGTGCGGCGTCGAGGGTGATCCCCAGCCGTTCGATCGGCAGCTGGCGGCGGTGATCGGCCAGCGGGTGTAGCACCACGGTGGTGTCCTGGCGGGCCTCCACCACCTCGTCGAGGTAGCAGATGGCGCCTTCCCGCACCGCCCGCGTCAGCGGGCCGTCCACCCACTCGGTCTCCCCGCCCCGCAGCAGGAACCGCCCCACCAGGTCGGCGGTGGTTAAATCGTCATGGCAGGCCACGGTGATCAGCGGCCGGTCCAGGTCGTGGGCCATGGCCTCCACGAAGCGCGTCTTCCCGCACCCGGTGGGGCCTTTGAGCACCACCGACAGCCCTTGCCGGAACGCCGCTTTGAACACACGCTCTTCGTTACCGACCGGCACGTAGTAGGGACGCGGACCTGCCATGTTTCTCGACATCCTTCCTGTCACGCGACGCGTCGCCGCATGTCGGCTGAGCGCAGCGCCGAACGGAACAGCGGCCCGATCACCCGGCTCAGTTGGTCCAGTTGCGGAATGGTCGCGTGCGCGGCGCTGCCGAAGACCCGCCGCAGCTCCTCGGCATCGGTGGCGGCGCCGACGGTCAGGCACAGACATCCGATGCCCCGGCGCC
>PPEA01000143.1 GCA_002967005.1 Mycobacterium talmoniae | reverse complement strand
TGCCGCGGACCCACCCGGTTGACGACCACTGCGGTCCCGCGCGCGGGATCCTGCCGGGCGCCAGAGAGGAGCTGCGATGAACCTAACGTGGCGCGGCGCGCCGATGCTGGTGGCGCTCGCACTAACGAGCACCGTCCTGACGAGCTTGGCCTGGGCCGAACCCGCCGCCGGAGATCCCGGGACGACGGTCGTGCCCGCGGCGATGTCGGGCGCAGTCCCGACGGGCTGGGGACCTGGACCGTGCACTATCAGCGCGTCAACGCCGATGAGTCGCCAACGGCGGCGGTCATCAACCAGCACATTGATACCGAGGCGAACCGTGAAGTCGCACAGGCGACGTGGGATGGCTCAACGAAACGTCCCTGGACGTTCGACGCGACCGGCACGATGGATGCGCGGGCGACGACGGTGTCCGAACTGTTCGTCGGGGCATACAACACCGACGAGCCGCACATGCCGATGCAAACGGTGGGCAGTGTCGTCTGCGACACCCGCAGCGGCATCGTTATCACGTGGGACAACCTGTTTCGCGATAAGACCGCAGGGCTGGCCCGGCTCGCAGACCAGGTCGAAGCGAATATCACCGCCGTGGCGTCCGCGCAGGACGTCCGTGACTGGCGACGCGCCGGCCAGTTCGCACCGGTTGACGTCAACTTCAGGTATTGGATCCCCACCCATGAGGGTGTTCAGTTGCACTTCCCCGACGTGCAATTCGGCCGCGGGCTCAAAGTCGTCACGGTCCCGTGGGCCCAGCTAAGCGACCAGATCGCGCCCGAATTCCGTTCCATCGCAGGATGATGACCGCAGCGGCGGCGCCGCGGGGCGTTGACCAAATATCTGTTCCGCCGTAGAGTCACAGATGCGACGCGTTCGGTCCAATGAGGTCGACACGACCCTGCCCTAACGGGTCGGCCATCATCGTCAGTCGCTGCCCGTGGAATGCACCGACAGCACAAGGAGCCCGCCATGAAGATGGACGATTACATCCTCGTCTCCGTGGACGATCACCTCGTCGAGCCGCCCGGCATGTTCGACGGTCACATCCCCGACAAATACAAGGACGACGTACCCAAGCTGATCCAGCGGACCGACGGCACCGACGCCTGGGTTTTCGAGGGGCAAGAAGCGACCAACGTCGGACTCAACGCGGTTGCCGGCCGCCCGCCGGATGAGTACGGCGCCGAACCCACCAAGCTCAGCGAGATCCGCGACGGCTGCTACAACATCCACGAGCGGATCCGCGATATGAACGCCAACGGCGTTGCCGCCGCGATGAACTTTCCGTCCTACCCGCAGTTCTGCGGACAGTACTTCGCGCGCGCCAAGGACAAGGAACTTGGGCTCGCGGTGCTGCGCGCCTACAACGACTGGCACATCGACGAGTGGTGCGCCGCCTACCCGGGTCGGATGATCCCGCTGGCACTGCCACCGATCTGGGACCCGAACCTGATGGCCGACGAGGTCCGCCGGGTGGCCAAGAAGGGCTGCCATGCCGTCACATTCTCGGAAAACCCCACCAAGCTGGAGTATCCGTCGTTGCACGATCCGCATTGGGACCCGTTCTGGCAAGCATGTAGCGACGAAAACACCGTGGTGTGCCTGCATATCGGCTCGTCGTCCTCGGTGGTGATCACCTCGGTCGACGCGCCGGTCGACACGATGATCACCCTGCAGCCGATGAGCATCGTCAACGCGGCGGCCGACCTGGTCTGGTCGCCGACGCTGCGCAGGTTTCCCGACCTGACCTTCGCGTTGTCCGAGGGCGGCATCGGCTGGATCCCGTACTTTCTGGAGCGCATCGACCGGGTCTACAAGATGCACCGCGGGTGGACGCACCAGAACTTCGGCGACAAGCTGCCCAGCGAGGTGTTCCTGGAGCGCATCGTCACTTGCTTCATCGACGACGTGTTCGGCGTCGAGAGCCGGCACAAGCTCAACCTGGACATGATCACCTGGGAGTGCGACTACCCGCATTCCGACTCGACCTGGCCCCTGGCGCCCGAGTCGCTGGCGGGCTATCTCGACGGGGTCCCCGACGCGGAGATCAACAAGATCACCCACGAGAATGCGCTGCGGCTGTTTTCCTTCGACATGTTCCGGCATCTGCCCCGCGAGCGGGCGACGGTCGGGGCGCTACGGGCGCAGGCCCAGGACGTGGACCTGGGCTACCGTTCCTCGGAGCGGCTCAAGAAGACCGGCGTCGACACCGTGACCGTTCTCGACCTCGCCGCCAAGCTGCCCACCGGCACCTGATGTACGCGCCCCCTCGCCGCCCAACTACCCAGTCCCGCAGCTACCTTCTGGTAGCGTTTAACCAAATGTTCGGTCTGTAGATGCGCGGGTGATCCCGGCTGATAGCGGGAGCAGGGAGGTGACGTGGGGCGGCAAAAGCCAGCCGGGTCGGCAACCTCCGCGAGCCGCGCCAGCGCCTACGACGATGGGACACGCCGCACCGAGATCTTACAGACCGCCGCCGCGCTGATCGCGTCCTCGGGGTTGCGCACTTCCCTGCAGGAGATCGCCGACGCCGCCGGGATCCTCCCGGGCAGCCTGTACCACCATTTCGAGTCCAAAGAGGCAATCCTGGTCGAACTGGTCCGGCGCTATCACGCCGACCTGGAGCGAGTCGGCGAGGCCGCGCATGACAGGTTGGACGACGCGGGTTCTCAACCGGTGTCCGAGGCGATTATCGAGTTGGGAACGGCGATCGCGCGGTGCGCGGTGGCGCACCGCGCCGCGCTGCAGATGTCGTTTTATGCGGCGCCCAGCGCCAACCCGGAGCTGGTCAAATTGCTGCGGGAGCCGCCCACCGCGGTGCAACAGGCGATGCTGCAGACCCTGCGCGCCGGTAGATGGAGTGGGTATATCCGGCCGGATATCGATCTACCGACGCTGGCCGACCGGATGTGCCAGTCGATGATGCACGTGGGGCTCGACGTCATCCGGCATAAGGCCGCCGCCGACCAAACCGCGGCGGTCCTGTGCCGCATCATGTTGCAGGGCTTGGCTAGTCGGCCGTATGGCGATGCGGAATTGGACCGCTCCCCCGCGTTCGCGGCCGCCGAGAACGCCATCAAGACCTGGGCCGAAGAACGCGCATCCGGGTCCGAGGATAAAGCCGAGCACGTCCGCGCGGTGGCGCGCGCCGAGTTCGGCCGCAAGGGTTACGAGGTCACCACCATCCGGGATATCGCCTCGGCGGCCGGGATGGGCACCGGTACCGTCTACCGGCTGATCGGGTCCAAGGACGAACTCCTGGCGTCGATCATGGAGTCGTTCGGCACGAAGGTCGGCGGCGGCTTTGCCGCCGTGCTGCGCAGCGACGCGACCCCCATCGAGAAACTCGACGCGCTGAGCTGGGTCCACATCAACGCCTTGGACCAGTTCCCGGACGAGTGGAAGATCCAGCTGGCGTGGATGCGCCACTCGCCGCCGGACACCCCCAACCCCGGCCTGGCCTTCACCACACGGCTCCGACAACTCAAATCGCTGTTGTCGGAAGGGACCCGGTCGGGCGAGATCCGTATCGACACCCCCTCCCTGGAAATGCTGTCGCGGTGTGTGATGGACGTGCTGTGGATGCCGGAGAACATCGTGGCGGCCGAGGGAACGCGGGCGGCGCTGGTGCTTTCCCGCGACACGGTGGTGCGCGGAGTCACCGATCGCGGCGTCGACGCATAGCGCGAGGGCGCTAATTGCGCCGACTGTGCATTTTCATACGCGATACGCCGCCCGGGCGCATGAAATCGCACAGTCACGAACGCTCCGGCTCCCGGCGCCGCCGTCAGAGGTGTCGTGCCGATCGCCGAGCAGTCCCCCGCAAGCGGGCGGTGCCCCCAGCAAAAGTCCCTAATCGCCTCGCGTTTGGGGGCTTTTGCGTCTGCTCGCGCAACGCAATGCGCCTACCAAAGTTTTGTTCCACCACCTATTGATTAAGCCGGCGGCATCACATAGGTTCGGTTTGCGCGCAAGCGCGGGTTCATACCACATGCCCAGCAATCATGGAGGATGCATGTCCGGAAAGCTCAGCGGCAAAGTCGCATTCATCACCGGCGCGGCCCGCGGGCAGGGACGCGCCCACGCGCTCACGATGGCCAAGGAAGGCGCCGACATCATCGCGGTCGACATCTGCCGCGAGATCGAGTCGAATCCCTATCCCCTGGCGACACCCGAGGATCTCGCCGAGACGGAAAGAGCGGTCAAGGAACTCGGACGCCGGGTGGTCGCCCGGATCGCCGACGTGCGGGAGCGGCACGAGCTGCGCGAGGCCGTCGAAGCCGGACTGGCCGACCTGGGCCACATCGACATAGTCGTCGCCAACGCCGGCATCCTGCCGATGGCGATGGGCAAACCGGACCCGATGCAGTTCGTCGACGCCTCCGATGTCGACCTGCTCGGTGTGATGAACACCGTCGCCGTCACGATTCCGCACCTGCCCAACGGAGCCTCGATCATCGTCACGGGGTCGACCGCGGGCATGATCCGCGGCACCACCGACAACCCCAACATGGGGCCCGGCGGCGCCGGCTACGGGTGGAGCAAACGCATCGTGATGGAGTACGTCGAGGAAATGTGCCTGCACCTGGCTCCCCGGATGATCCGGATCAACGCCATCCATCCGACCAACTGCAACACCCACCTGTTGCAGAACGACGGCATGTACTCCATGTTCCGCCCGGATCTGACCGCCGAGGGCAAGAAGGCCACACGGGAGGACGCCGAACCGCTGTTCACCATCTTCCAAGCCATGCCCATCCCGTATGTCGAGCCAGAGGACATGGCCAACCTCGGGGTCTTTTTGGCCAGCGACGATGCCCGCTACATCACCGGACAGCAGATCCGGGTCGATGCGGGCTCACTGCTGAAGTGGCCCAACGGTCCGGGCCGATAGCGCATCCTGCGCACTAGCCGATGACTGAGTCTCGTTGGACCCCAGTCGAATTTCCGGCTGCACACGAGGTCGACTTCGGGCGCCCGCTTCCGCCGGGCCAGGATCCTTTCTGCCAACCACCCGACGGCTTCGAAACATCGGCACCTGGCACGGTGCTGCGGTCCCGCGAGGTTCGGCTGGGCTTCCTGGGTATCGTTGCGCAGCGGGTCGTCGCGTACCAACTGCTGTACCGCACCGCCGATATGCGTGGCGCACCCCAGGCGACGGTGACCACGGTCATCCGATCCGCGCACGGTGAGCCTGACCCGGCGGCTCCCGTTGTGTCGTATCAATGTGCGATTGATGCCCTAGCGTCGACCGGTTTCCCATCGTATCTCTTGCGCCGTCACGCCAAGCTAGCCAAGGTTTTCGGCGGTGCGCCGGCGTGGGAGTACGTGCCGATGGCGTGCGCCCTAGCCCAGGGGTGGCGGGTGCTCGTCCCTGACCACGGCGGCGCGCGGGGCAGCTGGACGGCACCACGGGAGCCGGGATATTGCGTCTTGGACGGAATTCGGGCAGCCCAGGGTTTCGAGCCGGCCGGCGTCGCGCGATCGGCACCGGTCGCGCTGTGCGGGTATTCCGGCGGTGGGCTAGCGTCAAGTTGGGTGGCGGAGTTGTGGGCCAGCTATGCGCCTGAATTGAATATCGTCGGGGCGGTGCTCGGTGCGCCGGTCGGCGATCCTGGCGAAATCTTCCGGGACCTGGACGGATCACTGTATGCGGGTCTGCCAGCCTTGGCGTTGGCAGCGTTGGTTCGTGAATATCCGGGTTTGCAGCGGATCGTGCATACACACGCCAACGCGTCGGGGCAGGCATTGCTGACCAGGCTGGAAGGCACGACGATGGTCGGCGCCTTGTTCCGGTGCGGTCTGCGAGAGACTGCGCGTTACCTGGACTGCCCGCTCGATGAGATCCTCGCCATGCCGGAGGTGCTCGAGATGTTTGGCGAGCTGCGACTCGGCCAGGCCGCGCCGGCGATGCCGTTGTTAGTGGTACAGGCGATCCACGATCAATTCATCAACGTCCGACATATCGATACCCTGGTCGAGAGTTATCAAGATCAGGGTGCGCGGGTGACGTATCTGCGCGACCGGCTCAGTGAACACGCGCTGTTGTATCCCCTCTCAACTCCGTTGGCGCTGCGTTGGATTGCGGACCGATTTGCCGGAGAACCCAATGGGTATCCCGGTCCCCAGACGACGGCTCTGCTGCTTTCTCCGCGAACGGTCGCTGGACTGTGTCGGGTTGTATGGATCGTGGTGAAGGTCGCGTTAGGGCGACAGCTGGATGGACCGCAGAGGAGGTGGCAGCGCCATGCGGCTGGACCGCGACGTGATCTTCGCCGCCGTCGCCGACGAGCGGCGGCAGATCGCCGATTTGCTCGACACCCTTGACGATGCGCAGCTGGCCACACCCAGCCTATGCGCCGGCTGGGACATCAAGACCGTAGCCGCGCACCTGGTCAGCGTCTTCGCCGACAGCTTTTGGGTGTTCATGGGCACGGCCCTGCGCCGGGCAAGCATGGCGCGCGCCGTCGATGGCCTCGCCCGCTGCCGCGCACGGTTGCCAGCCGACGAGATTGTTACCAGTTTGCGGCAGAACGCCGATCATCATCTGAGTCCACCACTATTCGGTCCCCTCGACCCGCTGGCCGATGTCTTGGTCCACCGCGGCGACATCACGATTCCCCTCGACCTGCCATTTGAGCCCGATCCTGCTCGCGCCTCGCTCGCACTGGACTTCTTGACCGGACCGTGGCCCTTCGGCTTCGTACCGCTGGGGCTCCTGCGGGGCATTTCGCTGCACGCCACCGACGTTGATCGAACCTGGCGGACCGGAGTCGAGGTCCGCGGTTCCACGGCCGCGCTAATGATGACCATCGCCGGCCGCGCCGTGCTCGTTGATGAACTCGAAGGACCCGGATTGCCCCTGCTGCGCCACCGACTAGGTGCAGACTAGTTCACGGTGCAAGGTCTTCCAGTATCTGATCGGCCATGGCAAGCGCAAGCAGGTGCCCGACGAGCACCGATGAGTCGGAAACCTCACTCATCAGCCGGCTTGCACGCCACCAAACACGTGCCGGGGCAGCGTCATCGGCAGGTCCAGCGAACTCAGCAGTCCCGGCGCCGCCTCCACCACGTAGGGCACGGCGTTAACGACGCGCATCGCGGTCGCCGCCATCGCGCCGCGGCCGGCGCCATGGCCTTCAGGATCACCGAGCGTCATCGCGCAGTGGATGTCCGGTTCACCGTCGATGTCTACCCGGTAGGTGGCGTCGCAGTCTGAGGTCGGCCAGTCGGGGGCCACGTCCCGTGCCATCCGGATGATGTGCTCGACCACGATGGCCTCCCGGCCGTCGATGACGCCGGCCGCACGGGTGCACACCGCGCCGCACGTTCCGGCCGGAATCGTCCCGAAGGCGACCTCGATATCGCGGTCGGTGACCCGCCGGCCCAGCGAGCCGCGGATCTCCTGCACCTGGACCCCGAAGCCCCGGGCCATCAGGTGAATCGGTGCGCTCCACGCCATCTCGATGAATCCCGGGGTGCTCAGCATCGGCTTGAACTCCAACGGTCGGCCGAATCCCATGCCGTCCATCATGACGTCGGCGACCGGGTAGTGGTCATTGAGCGCGATCTCGCGCACCGTCACGGTCCGGATCGTCTTGGACTGGGTGGCCAGCAGCAGCGCCAGCTGATCGGAGCCGAACCCGGGGAAGATACCGGATACGTAGAACGACGCGGCACCGGCGGTGGCCGCCGCCTCGAGCTGTTCGCGCCACTGCGGGTGAAAGTAGCTCGGCGGGTACACCAGGCTGGTCGAACTCGTGGAGACGACGTTGATGCCGGCCTCCAGCAGCCGCAGATAGTCGGGCACCGCGGCGGCGTCGCGGCCGGGCCCGCTCGCGGCGTACACCACGCAGTCCGGCTGCAGGCCGATGAGCTCCGCGGCGTCGTTGGTCGCCGTAATCCCGAGTGGGGCAACGCCGGCTAGTTCGCCGATGTCACGGCCAACCTTGTCTTCCGAATGCACCCAAACCCCGACGAGTTCCAAATCCGGGCGACCCTGGATCGCGTCAATCGCGATAGTCCCGACACCGCCGGTCGACCATACGACGATTCGAGTTGGATTCTCGAGCACGTCTGCTCCTCAGTTCTGGGTCATTGGGTCCGCGTGTGCGACGGCCGATGCCGCGTTCTCCAGGTAGGGCCAGGCCAGTCCCGGCGGTAGTCCCCCGCACAACGGCAGCAGCGGCAAGCTAGCGTCGCCGCGCAGTTGGGTGATCGCCTGCTCAGTCGTCCAAATGCGGTAAGGCCCTGGCGTTGTCCGCAATGCGTTCACGCTGGTGGCACGGGAAATGCTGGCCACCGATTCGTCGCCGTGGCGGTAGGCCGCCGCGGTCATCGCGTCATGAAGCAGGTACGGCCCGAGTTCGTGCCAGGCCTTGTCCACATCGTCGGCGACGAACACGGTGGTCGGCGCGTCGCCGTCGGGAAACCGCGCCGGCCCCGGTTCGTGTCCGTGGGCACGGCATTGCGACTCGTAGAGTTGCCGGAGCCAGGTGGATTGGCCTGGGCGAGCAACCCCAGCCCGTGTCGGGCCGCCCGCTTGGCTGCCGCCGGACTGCCACCGGCGAGCATGATGGGCGGGCCGCCGGGTGTCACGCACCGCGGCGTCACGTGGATACGGCGGCCCTGGTGGCTGACCGGCTCACCGCGCAGCAACCGCAGCAGCAACGCCAGCTTGGCGTCGGCCAGCTGTCCGCGCCGGCGCAGGTCGACGCCGAAATGCTCGTATTCCGCTGCGCGGTGGCCGATCCCCAAAGCGTAGGAGACCCGTCCGTTGCTGATGATGTCCAGCACGCTCATCTCCTCGGCCAGCCGCACCGGATCCCAGAACGGCAGGACGACGGCGGCCAGCATGATCGCCAACCGCTCGGTTCGGGCGGCGATCGCCGCCGCGAGCAGCAGCGGGGCCGGCAGGTGGCCATCCTCGGTACCGTGGTGCTCGGAAAGCACGGCGGCGATAGCGCCCCGCTTCTCCGCCCACGCGCACATCTCGATAGCGGCGGCGTAGAGCTCGGTGGTCGGGGCCCCCGACTCAGGCGCCCGCATGTCGAAGCGCAGGGTAAACATCAGTGCCGTGGATCGAGCGGGTCACGCACCACAAAAGCTCCTTCGGGGATTGAACCCAAGCCGACACCTAGACAATACCTAATTTTTGTTCCCACCTGGTGGTGTCCGCGCGTAGGTTCCACCGCCCACCGGGGCCAGCCCGGCCCGGCACCAATCACCGCCGCCGCGAATCCGATGTTCGTTATGCTCACCGTGTCCTGCGGCTGATGGATCAGCGGCGCGGTCCGATAGGGGGTCGATCACCGATGAGTATTCCGCCGCAAGGCTATCCAGGTGGCCCTCATGATCCCTGGTCAAATGCTGGCTTCGGTGGTCCGCAACCCGGTGGCTTTGGCGGTCAGCAACCCGGTGGTTTCGGCGTCCAACAGGGGTGGCAGTACGGTCCCCCGCCCGGCGGTCCACAACAGCCGGGATACCCATCTCCCGGCGGGCCGCGCCGGCCCAACCAGCGGCTCAAGTTGCTGATCGCTGGGATTACGGCGACCGTCATCGTGGTAGCGGGAATCGTCGTGGCCGTCGCGGTCGGATCCGACGACGACACCACCCCCGCCGGTCCGTCAACCTCCGTCAACGCCTCGGCGGCCCCCAGCAGTCGGCAGTCGACGAGCAGTGCCCCGACGTCGTCGTCGAAGGCCGCCGGCACCAGTCTCAGCGGCTTGCTGCTGACCCCCGACGAGATCAATTCGCGGATGAAAACCACGATGACCGTCTCGAACAACGAGTCGGGCAGCGCACCCCTCGCGAACCTGACAGTCACGCCGTCGAACTGTGCCAGCGCCTACGCGCCGGCAACGACCACGGCGTATGACGGCTCCGGGTTCACCGGGATCGCCGTGCAGGGGTTCCGCGGTCCTGGGAACACCGTCGCGACGAGCGTCATCCAGGCGGCGGCGAAATTCCCGGATGCCGCGGCGGCCCAAGCCTTCCTCGATCAGCAGTTCACCGCCTGGGGCGGCTGCAAGTTCACCCAGGTGACCGCCGACTACGGCGACGGCACCACGGCGCATCGCAAGTTCACCGCACCCGGCAAATCGCCCGGTAAGGACGGGGACACCCTGGTCTTGACCGGACTCGAATCCAGCGCACCAGGTGCCCCGTCGTGCGACCGCGCAATGACGATCAAATCCGACGTGGTGGTCGACGTCGTGGTGTGCAAAGACGGCTCCGATGGCCAAAACGCCGGCGGCTACGGCACCGGACTCGCGCACGCCATCCAGCGCAATATCAGCTGAATCGCCGGCGACAGGTAGCGTCGGGACACATGGCACGCATCGTCGTTATCGGCGGCCACGGCAAGGTCGCCCTGCTGTTGTCCCGCATCCTGACCGAGCGCGGCGACCAGGTCAGCGCGGTGTTCCGCAACCCCGACCACGCCCAAGACGTCGCCGCGACCGGCGCCACCCCGGTGGTGGCCGATATCGAGACGTTGGACACCGACGCGCTGGCGGAGCTGATCACCGGCCACGATGCCGTGGTGTTCTCCGCCGGCGCCGGCGGCGGTAACCCGGCGCGCACCTACGCCGTCGACCGCGACGCCGCCATCCGGACCGTCGACGCCGCCGCCGAGGCCGGGGTGCGCCGGTTCGTCATGGTGTCCTACTTCGGTGCCGGACCCGACCACGGTGTGCCCGAGGGCGATTCGTTCTTCCCGTACGCCGAGGCCAAAGCCGCCGCCGACGCCCACCTGCGTGCCAGCGACCTGAACTGGACGGTGCTCGGGCCCAGCCGGCTCACCCTGGAGCCCGGCACCGGCCGCATCGCGCTGGGCCCCGAGGCCGGTAAGGGTGAGGTGTCGCGGGAGAACGTTGCGCTGGTGGTCGCGGCCACCCTGGCCGACAACACGACCATTCACCGCACCATCGAGTTCAACGACGGTGACGTTCCCATCGCCGAGGCGCTGAGCGACTAACGGCCCACACCGCTCGGCGAGCGGGAATCCGGCGACGCTCCCGACGGCGTGTCGGTCGCGAAATTCCCACTCGGCGGGGTGTGCGGGCGGGCTGACCGACCGAGTAATCTCGACGGCACAGCTGGTCTGCTCACGCCGTCGCAACGGCGGGGTGAGCATCGAGCGAAGCGTATGCGTCGCGAGAGGGAACCCGGTGGGAATCCGGGACTGTCCCGCAGCGGTATGCAGGAACGACCGCCGTCAACAGCACTGGTCAAAAGACTGGGAAGCGACGGCCAGTAGGGGTATCCATCCGGATACGCGCCTGTGAGTCCGAAGACCTGCCAGCTGCGCCGGGCGCGCCGCGCCCGGCGGCTCATCGCCTCGTGGAATGGGCGTATGGCCGTCCCGGTTGCAGGTGTTGTGTCGGCAGGCGCACCGCGACCGGCTCGGCTGCGCGTCCGCCGGCGGTGACCACACCCGCGAGTGAAGGACGACCTTGTGACCGCTCAACCGTTTACTGCCACCATTACCGGCTCGCCGCGTATCGGCCCCAATCGCGAACTCAAACGTGCCACCGAACGCTACTGGGCCGGCCGGATCACCCAGGGCGACCTGCAGGACGTGGCCGCCACGCTGCGCCGCGACACCTGGTCGGCGCTGGCCGACGCCGGCTTGGACTCGGTGCCGGTCAATACGTTCTCCTACTACGACCAGATGCTGGACACCGCGGTGCTGCTCGGCGCGCTGCCGGACCGGGTAGCCGGTGTCGCCGACGAGCTGGACCGCTACTTCGCCGCCGCGCGGGGCACCGATGAGATCGCCCCGCTGGAGATGACCAAGTGGTTCGACACCAACTACCACTACATCGTTCCCGAGATCGGGCCGAACACCCGGTTCGGCCTGAACCCGGCCAAGGTGGTCGGTGAGCTCAAAGAAGCCCTGGAACTGGGTGTTCCCGCCCGCCCGGCGGTCATCGGCCCGGTCACCTTCCTGCTGCTGAGCAAGGCGGTGGGCGGTGCGGGCGCACCGATCGACCGCCTCGACGAGCTGATCCCGCTCTACACCGAACTGCTGGGCCTGCTGGCCGCGGCCGGGGCGAACTGGGTCCAGTTCGACGAGCCGGTGCTGGTGACCGACATTTCCGCCGACGCGCTCGCGCTGGCGGAGCGGGTCTACACGGCGCTGGGGTCGGTGACCAAGCGGCCCGCGATCTTTGTCGCCACCTACTTCGGGGACCCCGGTGCCGCGCTGCCCGCGCTGGCCCGGACCCCGGTCGAGGCGATCGGCGTCGACCTGGTCTACGGACCGGATACCGCGGTGGCCGCGGTGCCGGAACTGGCCGGCAAGACGCTGGTGGCCGGTGTCGTCGACGGGCGCAACATTTGGCGCACCGACCTTGGAGTCGGCGCTGAGCCGGCTGGCCACCCTGCGCGGGAGTGCGGCGGCGGTGGCCGTGTCGACGTCGTGCTCGACGCTGCA
>PPEA01000142.1 GCA_002967005.1 Mycobacterium talmoniae | reverse complement strand
ACCGAGCACCAACAGCACGATCAGGGCGAGCCACCCGCCCCGTCGGCTTGTCAATACCGGGCATCGGCCACACCACTCGACTGGGTCGCGCGCCGCGGTTGCGGCACCCCCATCCTGGCACGCCGGCCGCTGCGGGCGGCCGGAATGCGACGACGCCCCCGCCGGGCGGTCCGCCGCTAGCTGTCGGTTTTCTCGTCGTGGCCGCCGAACTGCTTGCGCATCGCCGAGAGCGCCTTGTCGGCGAACTCACCGAGGCGCCGCGAGGCGAACCGGTAGTACAGCGCGGCCGACAGCACCGGTGCCGGGACGCCTTCGTCGATGGCGGCGATGGAGGTCCAGCGGCCCTCCCCGGAGTCGGAGACCCGCCCGGAGAACTCGGTCAGGTCCGGGGACTCGCGCATCGCGATCGCGGTCAGGTCCAGCAGCCAGGAGCCGATCACGCTGCCGCGGCGCCACAACTCGGTGACCTCCGGGATGTCGATCGTGTACTGGTAAAACTCGGGGTCGGTCAGCGGCGCGGTCTCGGCGTCCCCCTGCTGCACGCGGGTGCCGACGTCGGCGTTGCGCAGGATGTTCAGTCCCTCCGCGAGCGAGGCCATCATCCCGTACTCGATGCCGTTGTGCACCATCTTGACGAAGTGCCCCGCCCCGGACGGGCCGCAGTGCAAGTAGCCCTTCTCCGCTTGCGCGATCTCGCCGTCGCGGCCCGGGGTGCGCGGTGCGGCCTCGACCCAGGCGCCACGCTGGCGAAGATCGGCTCGGCGTGCGCGAACGCGTCGCGTCGCCGCCGACCATCAGACAGTAGCCGCGTTCCCGCCCCCACACGCCGCCGCTGGTGCCGCAGTCCAGCAGACGGATCTTGCTCTCGGACAGCAGCTTTGCGTGCTTAATGTCGTCGCGGTAGTAGGAGTTGCCGCCGTCGATGACGATATCGCCGGGCTCCAGGGCCCCGGCCAGCTCCTCGATCACCCCGGTGGTGATCGTCCCGGCCGGCACCATCACCCACACCACGCGGGGGGCGCTGAGCTTGGTGGCCAGCTCGGCCAGCGAGGCCACCCCGGTGATCTTGTCGTCCCCGGCCATCGCGGTGACCGCGTCGGGATTGTGGTCATAGACCACGCATTCGTGTCCGTCGTTGACGACCCGGCGCACGATGTTGGCACCCATCCGGCCCAGACCGATCATCCCTAGCTGCATGTTCGTCTGTTCTCCTTACTTCGACGGGTGATTGTTTCCCGGCATCCACGGCTCGTGCCAGCTTTGGTGACCGCGCAGCAGCGTGTGCGCCGCCTCGGGGCCCCACGAACCCGGCTCATAGCGATGGACCTCGCCGGGGCTGTCGAGCAGGGGCTGCACGATGCGCCAGGTCTCCTCGATGCTGTCTTCGCGCGCGAACAGTTGACGATCCCCGGTCAGCCCGGCGTGCAGCAGCCGCTCGTAGGGCCGGATCGGTTCACCAAGCTCCGCCGTGAACGCGGAGTCCAGGTGGACGTCGCGCCACGAGTCACCGTCTTGAGCCACCAACTGCAGGCGCAACCCGGGATCCGGATCGATGCGCAGCACGATTTGGTTGCGCTGCGCCCGTTCCCGCTTGGGCAAGAACGCCAGGGCGGGAACGCGGCGGGTGAACAGCCGAACCTCGGTCACCTTCTCCGGCAGCGCCTTACCGGCCCGCAGGAAGATCGGCACCCCGGCCCAGCGCCAGTTGTCGATCTCCATGCGCAGCGCGACGAAGGTTTCGGTCTGCGAGTTGGCGGCCACGCCGTCGATCTCGGTATAGCCCGCGTACTGGCCCCGGACGTAATGGGCGGGATCCAGTTCGGGCATCGCGCGGAACACCTCGGCCCGCTTGTCGTTGAGGTCGTCGGCGCTCGGGCCGACCGGCGGCTCCATCGCAACCAGGGCGAGCACCTGCAACAGGTGGTTTTGCACGACATCGCGTAACGTGCCCACGGCGTCGTAGAAGCTGCCCCGGTCCTCCACCCCGAAGTTTTCGGCCATGGTGATGTGGATTTCGGCGATGCTGCGGCGGTCCCAGATCTCGGCGAGCGTGGTGTTGGCGAACCGCAGGTACTCCAGTTCGACCACCGGTTGCTTGCCCAGGAAGTGATCGACCCGCAGGATCTGATCCTCGCGCAGCACCGCCCGCAGCCGGGTGTTGAGCTCGATCGCCGACGTCAGGTCGTGGCCGAAGGGTTTCTCCACCGCCACCCGGGCGCGCTCCAGCAGTCCCGCCTTGCCGAGGTTCTCCACGATCGGCGCGAACAGCGACGGCGGCATCTCCAGGTAGTACAGCGGCCGGCGGTCCGAACCGACCTGTTTGGCCAACGCGTCGTACAGTGCGGGGTCGGTGACGTCGCCGTGCAGGTACGACAGCCGCTCGGCTAGCCGACCGAACACCTCCTCGTCGATCTCCTCGGCCGCGCCGATCGACTCCCGGGCCCGGTTGACCAACTGCTCGACGGTCATGTCGTCGCTGGCCACGCCCAGTATCGGACAGTCCAGCACCTTGCGGCGCTCCAGCCGATACAGGGCGCGGAAGGTCATCTTGCGGGCTAGATCCCCGGTAATTCCGAAGATCACCAGTAGGTCCGAGGGATGTCCGTCGTGCTCGGCCAAGCCGCCTCCTCCACCGAAATCTTTTACCCACCAGCGCACGCACCAGACCACCCCCCGCGGCAGCCAGGCTCCACACTAGACACGCGGGTTTGACCCGACAACCGTCCGCCGTCGCCGCGGCGCTAGACACACTCGCGAACCATGCCGAGGAATTCCGCGGCAGCCGGTGACGGCGGCCGCTCGGCGGGGGTGACCACGACAAGCTCCCAGGGGATCGCGGGATCGGTGTTCACGGCGACGACGCGCTCGGCCCCCTTCAGGATCGACGGCGGCAAGAACGCGATGGCCATCCCGCTGCCCACCAAGTCGACCAGGTCGCTCAGCGCGTCGGCTTCGCAGCAAATGTGGCGGTTGAGACCGACCGCGGCGCAACTCGCGTCGATCCGGGTGCGGATCGCGTACTTCTTGCGCATCGCGACGAACTCACGGCACCCCAGGTCGGCGAGCGCGACGACCTGCCGTCCGGCCAGCGGGTCGTCGCACGACACGGCGAGCACCAGGGATTCGGCACACAACGACAGCTCGTCGACCCGACGTGGATCGAACGGATGGTTAACGAAGGCCAGGTCCAACTCGCCTGCCACCGTTGCCCGGACCATCCCGTCGATGGTGCCGCGCTTCAGGGTCAATCCCACCCCGGGATGGCGCTGGTGATAGCGCAGCAACAGCGCGGCCAGGTCGATGCTGCCGAGGGCCTGGGCGACACCGATGGCCAGGTGCCCCCGCAACAACCCGTGTACGGCGGCGACCGCGGCACGGCGCATCCTCGGCAGTGGCCAATGCCCGGCGCGCGGCCGGCAGCAAAGCGCGGCCCGCCGCGGTCAGCTCCACCCGGCGGCTACTGCGAATCAGCAGCGGGGTGCCGAGTTCACGTTCGAGACTGCCGATCGAGGCGGACAGCGTGGATTGCACGACATGCACCCGTGCCGCGGCGCGGGTGAACTGTCGTTCCTCCGCGACGGCCACGAAATGCGTCAACTGCCGCAGATCCATGCATCGATAGTAATGATTGCTGGCATCGGAAGTACCCATGGAAGAAAACCTCCGGCAGGTGGAGCGGGCGGCGGTACCGCGCTATCGTCGGGGCGTACCGAATAGAGGCCAACGCTGGCAATGTGAGCTAACCCCGAATTGCTTTGTCTGCCATGCGGTTTGGCGGGAATTTGTGACGTGGATTGGGCCGCGCGGGTTGGCTCGCGCCTTGAACTCACCGAAGTGCACCCTATGACCGAAAACGTCCAACGCAGTGCGGATCCGGCGCCCGATCGTCTCGACTCCCTACTGGACCAGCGGGAGCGCCAGCGGGTGCTCGACCGCCGCATCGACCTTGACGACTGGGCCGGCGGGATACCGCAGGAGAAGGCGCGGGTGCCCGACGTCCGGATCGGTCGACGCTGGTACAGCACGCTGTGGCTGATTCCGATCGGCGTGGCCGGGTTGCTGGTCGCGGTGGCGGTGGCGCAGCAGCTCCGCCAGTACGACTGGATGAAGAGCTTCATCGACACCTATCCCGGCACCTCGACCACCTACGCGTCGGCGGTCATCTCGGGATTTCCGGCCTGGCTGCGCTGGCAACACCTGTTCAACATCGTGTTCATGATGTTTTTGATGCGGGCCGGGGTGCAGATCCTGTCCGATCACCCGCGGCTGTACCTCAACTCCGGCTGTCAGCCCGGGACGGCGTGGTTTCGGATGCGCGACCCGGTCCCCGCGGACCGGATGGACCAAGCGGACGCGTCCAGGGTGTGGACGGCCAAAGACGATTCGGTGGCCCTGCCGAAGTGGCTGGGCATACCGGGCTTTCGGCACTCGATCGGGTTGGCGCGCTGGTGGCACTTCGGCTTCGACTTGCTGTGGCTGGTCAACGGGGCGGTCTTCTATGTGCTGCTGTTCAGCACCGGCCAATGGCGACGGATCGTGCCGTGCTCCTGGGATGTGCTGCCCAACGCGTTGTCGACCGGAGTGCAGTACGCCTCGCTGGACTTCCCGGCCAACGAAGGGTTCACCAACTACAACGGCCTGCAGATCATCGCCTACTTCACCACGGTGTTCATCGCCGCGCCGCTGGCGTTCGTCACCGGCCTGTTGCAAGCGCCGGCGATCGCGGCCCGGTTCGGGTTCGGCGCGGGTGTCTTCAACCGTCAGGCGCCCGCACCGTCCACTTCGCGATTCTGTTGTGGATGATCCTTTTCATCGCCATCCACACGGTGATGGTGTTCATCACCGGACTGGTGGGGAACCTGAACCATATCGTCTTGGGCACGAACACCGAATCTTATTGGGCACTAGCAGTTTACCTCGTGGCGATGGCCGCCATCGTCGTGTTGTGGTTGATTGCGTCCCCCCTCACGATCCGCTATCCCGGGGTCGTTCAGGTCGTCGGCCGCTGGCTGGTGGGCTGGCTCAAGGCGTTCATGGAATGGGCGTCTCCGAAGGCCACGCACACCGAAAAGGACATCTCCCCGTACTTTTGGCCCAACGGCCGCATCCCCACGTCCCAGCACTACAACTACTTGCTGTCCACCAATTGGGCGGAATGGGCGCTGCGCATCGAAGGCCTGGTGGAGAACCCGGTCACCCTCTCCTACAACGAGATCCTGGCATTGCCCAAACACGAACAGATCACCCAGCATTACTGCATCCAAGGCTGGTCGGGGGTCGCCAAATGGGGCGGAGTGCGCATGTCGGACATCCTCGACATCGTCCGCCCGGTGCCGTCGGCGCGCTGGGTGGTGTTCTATTCCATGGCCGACGCGGGTGCCGACCCCCGGGAAGGCCGCTACTACGACTGCCACAAGATCGAGCACATGCGCGCGTCGACGTGTCTGTTGGCCTACGAGATGAACGGCGAGCCGCTCAACGAAACCCACGGCGCACCGCTTCGGCTGCGCAATGAGCGTGAGATCGGCTTCAAGCAAGTCAAATGGATCGAAGCGATCGAGTTCGTGGAGAGCTTCGCGCATCTCGGACTCGGACAGGGCGGGTCCCACGAGGATTACGAGTTCTTCGGCTACCGCATGCCGATCTGAGCCCGGCAATGGAGCTGACGTGACCACCACGATGACACGCGACGCGGACAGCGTCGCAATCAACACCATTCGGGCGCTGTGCATGGACGCGATCCAGCGCGCGAACTCGGGGCACCCGGGCACCCCGATGGGCGTGGCTCCGGTCGCCTACACGCTGTGGCAGCGTTTCCTGCGCTTCGACCCGGCCGACCCGATCTGGCCGAACCGGGACCGGTTCGTGCTGTCCGAAGGCCACGCGTCGGCCCTGCTGTGGTCGCTACTGCACCTGAGCGGCGTCCGGGCGGTGGACCCCGACTACGAGGTGCTCGGGCGGGCCGCGGTCACCCTCGACGACCTGAAGACCTTCCGCCAACTCGACTCCCGCTGCCCCGGCCATCCCGAATACCGCTGGACGTCCGGGGTGGAGACCACCACCGGACCGTTGGGCCAAGGCGTGGCCACCTCGGTGGGCATGGCGATCGCCGGGCGCTGGCTGGCCGAGCGCTACAACCGCGACGAGCTGACGTTGTTCGACTTCGACGTCTACGCGCTGGCCGGGGATGGCTGCATGATGGAGGGGGTCTCCGCTGAGGCCGCCTCCCTGGCCGGGCATCTGCGGCTGGCGAACCTGTGCTGGATCTATGACGCCAACCGGGTCACGATCGAGGGCCACACCGACATCGCGTTCACCGAGGACGTCGCGGCGCGCTTCATCGGCTACGGCTGGAATGTGACCTCGGTTGCCGACGCCAACGATGTCGACTCGATCCAACGGGCGTTCCACACCTTCCGCGCCGAAACGGAACGCCCGACGCTGATCGTGGTGCACAGCCACATCGGGTACGGTTCGCCGGTCGAGGACTCCCCCAAGGCGCACGGCAGCCCGTTCGGGGTTGACGGGGTCCGGGCGACCAAGCGGTTCTTCGGCCTGCCCGAGGACGCCGACTTCTACGTCCCCGACGGCGTCTACGACAGTTTCGCCTCGGGGATCGGTGCGCGCGGCCAGGCGGCCCGCGACGCGTGGCAGGCCACCTTCGAGCGCTACCGCGCCGCGTTCTCGGGGCCTCGGCCCGAACGAGGTACGAGCGCATCCAGA
>PPEA01000141.1 GCA_002967005.1 Mycobacterium talmoniae | reverse complement strand
CGTCGGCCAGCGCGTGCGCGACCTGTAGCACCTCGACGGTGGCCGGGCCGGTCCCGCCGGGCACGTCGTGCACCGGGGTGAACACGTGCAACCGCCACGGACCGCGACGGATGTCGAGCTGGTCGTCGGCGAGCCGGGCTACCGCGTCCAGGCAACCGCGCCAGGTGTCGTCGGTGAGCGCGTGGCGCACCACCCCGACGTGCGCGGTCGCCGGCACCCAGGTCGGGTAGGTCAGGCCGCATCCGTCGTCGACCCGCATGGTCAGGTCGCCGCAGGCGCGGGCGCGGGTGAGCACCGCATCCACGGCGTCGTCGAAATCCGAAGGCACACCGGCGAAGACGTACAGCAAAAATTCGTCGTTGGGGATCTTGGCCGACATCCAGTAGAACTGCGCGTCGACCGCGGCCATCCGCTGCGGGGTCATCGGGCCTCAGGCAGGTGAGCCGACGAAGTCGAGCACCAGCTCGGCCACCTCGTCGGGCGCCTCGAGCTGCAGGAAGTGCCCGGCGTGCTCGACGACGGCGACATCGCTGCCGGTCGGCAGCACCATATCCACCCAACGCGCGAAAGCCGATGTCATGCACCCGTCGTCGTGGCCGTGCAGGTACAGGCTCGGTATTTGCGGTGGCTGCAGCCAGTGTCGGTGCAGCTCGGCGTAGCGGGCCGGCGGCCGGCGGTTGCGGATCGTCGCTCGGTACGGCCCGAGGGCGGCGCGCCAGCCCTCGGGGGTGCCGATGGCGGCGTCGACGTGGCGCAGATCCTCTTCGGCGTCATAGCCCGGCGACCATCGCCGCCACAGCAGCGGTAGCACCCAGGAGGTGGAACGTTCAGGCAGCCAGGGCAATTGGAAGTAGCTGATGTACCAGCTGCGCACCAGCTGAGCCGGGAGATGGCCGGCGGCCCGGAGCCGGTCGGTCAACCGTTCCATCGTGCGAAACGCCGCCGGTGGGGGCACCGACATGATCACGGCCTTGGCGAATGGACTGTCCGGCGCGGCGGCCAGCCCGGTGGCGGCCAGTGCCCCCCAGTCGTGGCCGATCACCACATCACGGTCGGTGCCGCCCGCCGCCGAACGCACCTGCAGCGCGTCGTCCATCAATGCGCCGATGTGATAGCTGCCGTCGTCCGGGATCGACGACGGCGCATAACCGCGCATAAACGGCGCCACCACCCGCCAGCCCGCCGCGACCAGCCGGGGTGCCAGCTTGCGCCACCCGTAGGCGGTATCCGGAAACCCATGCAGGCACAGCGCGATGGGGGCGCTTTTCGGGCCCCAGCTCAATGCCCTGAGCTCGACTTCCGGAGCCTGCACATCGATCCAGCGCGGTTCAGCAGTCACAAGCGCCGCTCCTCCTCTTCGCCTATACGGGGTCGAATCCCGCGACCAGCCAGCGTCCGCCGACCTTGTCCAGGGTCACCCGGTAACTCGCGGGAACCTCCACGGGCGGGGAGGAATCGGTCACCATGGTCCGATCGGCGAATACCAGCACCACGGCATGGTTCACGCTGACCGACACCGCCGCCGCCCCGGGCACGCTGACGGTTTCCGAGATATGCCGTTCCTTCGCGTTGGGCACCACCTGGTCGTGAGCCAACTGCAGGTAGGTATCCCGGAAGCCGTCGGTGGTCACGCCCGCGCCGCGGCCACGTCGCTGTCCACCGTGTCGGGGCTATACGACAGCATCGCGACGGTGGAATCGATTGCCGCATCAGTAGATTCGGCCCGCATCAGGTCTGAGCTGCGACTGGCCTGATCCTGCCACTTCAGCCAACCGGCGGCCATCGCCAGCAGCAACACCAGCGCGGGCGCCACACCGTAGGCCAGCACCCGCACCGGGTTGACCCGCCGGGTGGCCGGGGCGATCACCGGGCGTTCGTCGCTGCTGTCGGTCATCGCACCAACTCCACGTCGGCGACCTTCATCTGCTTCCCCGCCTTCTCCACCAGCATCCGCATCCGCAGCCCCTGCGGGGGCTTGTCCAGCCCGCCAAGGTGCTTGGACCGCACGCTGACCGCCACCAGTACCTGCGCCTGATTGCCCGCTTCCGACGACAGCGCGGCCTCGGTCGCGGTACCCACCGCTTTCGACTCCTCCCGTTTGACGGTGTCAATGAGGTCGTGTGAGCGCCGAGCGAAGCTGGCGTAAAAGCTGCCGGTCGCCAGGTCCAGGACACGCTGCACGTCGTCCTCGGGGTGCTGGTAGTCGATCGTGGTGATATTCGCCGCCTCCTGCCGGGCCACCGCGACGATCAGGTCGCGGTGCGCCTCGACGTCACGCCCCTGCTGGGTGCGGAAACCAAGCCAGCCGACGACGACCGTCAGCACGATCGCCCCGATCAGCCCGACCGCCAGCGTCGCCACCTCGGGCGAGATCCTCGACCGCGCCGCACCGGTACCGCCGGTCGGCCGCTCATTCGCTTCCCCCTCGGGGGCAGCAGTGTCCTCTGCCATCTGTGCTCCTGTTCGGCACTTCGGGCCAGGTTGACCGGCCTTCTCACGGGCTGTCCGCTTCAAACTACGCGCCGGTGGCTGGATCGTACCGTTGGGTGCGGCGGGTGCAGCCGCGGCGCACGGGCTCGGTAACGTCAGATCGATCCCACCGAGAGGACGCCCCGTGAGCAACGTCAGCAGCACCGTCCAGACCGTCGAGTTCGCCGGCGCGGGCGGGATCACTCTGGTCGCCGACGAGTGGAACCGGGGCAACACCACCGCCGACCGGCCGACCATCCTGATGCTGCACGGCGGCGGGCAGAACCGGTACTCCTGGAAGAACACCGGCCAGATCTTGGCCGACGCCGGGTACCACGTCATCGCGATCGACACCCGCGGCCACGGTGACAGCGATCGGGCGCCGGGCGCCGACTACGCCCTCGAGACGCTCACCCACGACGTGCTGCACGTCGTGGAGGCGATCGGCCGGCCGGTGGTGCTGATCGGCGCGAGCATGGGTGGGCTGACCGGTATCTTGGCCGCCGAGCAGGCGGGACCCGAGCGGGTGCGGAAGCTGGTGCTCGTCGACGTGGTGCCCCGGTACGAAAAGGACGGCAGCGCGCGCATCCGCGACTTCATGTTCAGCAACATCGACGGCTTCGACACGCTCGAGCAGGCCGCCGACGCGGTCGCCGCCTACCTGCCGCACCGGACCAAGCCGCGCAGCCCGGACGGGTTGAAGAAGAACCTGCGCCAGCGCGACGGCCGCTGGTATTGGCACTGGGACCCGGCGCTGCTGACCAAACCCGGCGACGATCCCGCGCTGCGCACCGACAAGCTCGAGCACGCCGCCAGTGCCCTGCAGATCCCAATCCTGCTGATCCGCGGCAAACTCTCCGATGTGGTCAGCGCCGAGGGCGTCCGGGATTTCCTGGACAAGGTGCCGCACGCCGAGTTCGTCGAACTCTCCGACGCCGGGCATACTGCTGCCGGCGACGACAACGACGCCTTCAGCGACGTCGTCGTGCAATTCGTCAGCCGCTGAAGGACCGGAGGCCGTCATCCGCGATTACGTCTACGACCAGAACTTCGCCGAGGAGCGCACGCGGCTAGCCAGCTCCGAGCAGCTCTGGGATCCGGGCAGCCAACAGGTGCTTGAGGACCTCGGGGTCGGCGCGGGCTGGAACTGTCTGGAGGTCGGTGCGGGGGTCGGGTCGCTGGTCGAATGGATGGCCGGCCGCGGCGCCAGTGTGCTGGCCGTCGATATCGATACCCGGTTCATCGAACCGCTGGCCAGCGACCGTGTCGAGATCCGCCGGGTCGACATCCGCAGCGACGACCTCCCGGCGTCGCAGTTCGATCTGGTCCACGCGCGGCTGGTGCTGGAGCACCTCGCCGAGCGCCGCCAGATCGTGCGCCGCCTGGTCGACACGCTGCGCCCCGGGGGCTGGCTGATGATCGAGGACTACGACTGGAGCAGCTTCGGCTTCGACGGCACCAATCCGCAGCTGGACCGCGCCGCCGAGGCGATCATCGCGTTCATGCAGCAGGCCGGCTACGACCCGGGGTACGGCCGTCGGGTCTTCGACGATCTGACCGCCGCCGGCCTCACCGACATCCGCGGCGACGGGCGGGCCCGAATCATCGACTCCCACTCACCGGGCTTCGACTTCTACCGGCTGACCTTCGAAAGCATTCGTGATGCGGTGGTCCAAGCCGGGCTGCTCGCCGCCGACGACGCCGACGCCGCATCCGCGGGGCTGCGCACCGACGTTCGCCTGTTCACCCCGATGATGGTCGCCGCGATCGGCCGGCGGGAGTCTCGTTGAGATTGCGCACACGGTCGTTGCTCGACAGGTGAGCACAGCCCTGGCCGCAATCTCAACGGGTGCGGAAAGATACTGACCGTGGTTACCGGCCCCATGATCGCGGTCTACGCGCTGGCGGGCATCGCCGCGATCGAGGCGGTCGGGCTGCTGGTGCTGTGGCGGCGGCTGACCCGCAGCCGCGCCGAGGCCGACGAGCTGCGGCACCGCGCCGACACCCGAAATTGGCTGCTGTCCGGCGGCCGCGAGGCCGTCAAGACCGTCTGGCAGACCGCCAACCTGGTCCGCAAGGAGGGGTTCGGCGCGGCGGTGCGCAGCTCGATCGAAGACCTTGCCGACTGGGCCGAAGTCGAGCGGCCGGACCTGGCCCGCATCACACCCGACGGCAGGGTGGTCATCCTGTTCTCCGACATCGAGGGGTCCACCGTCCTCAACGAGCGGATCGGCGACCGTGCCTGGGTGAAGTTGATCAGCGGCCACGACGAGCTGGTCGGCCGGCTGGTCCACAAGCACGGCGGGCACGTGGTGAAAAGCCAGGGCGACGGCTTCATGATCGCCTTCGCCCACGCCGAGCAGGCCGTGCGCTGCGCGATCGACATCCAGCACGCGCTCGACAGACAAAACCGGAAGCGGCAGCACGCAATTCGGGTGCGGATCGGCATTCACCTGGGCCGCTCGGTGCGCCGCGGCGACGACCTGTTCGGCCGCAATGTCGCGATGGCGGCGCGGGTGGCGGCGCAGGCCGACGGCGGGCAGATCCTGGTCAGCGAACCGGTGCGGGACGCGGTCGCCGACTGCGACGACATCGCCGTCGACGACGGACGTGCCGTCGAGCTTAAGGGCTTCACCGGCACCCATCGGCTGTACAGCGTGGAGTGTTAGCCGTCTCCAACCGCTTCGGATTCGGCCAGGCGCTGATGCAGCCGGGCCCGGATCTCGTCGGCGGTGTAGGCGTTGCGTCGCCGCTGGTCGCGGGCGACCAGCACTCCCCCGGCGGCGACCCCGACAACCCCGGCCAGTCCGATCCACTTCCAGATGCTGCGCATGGACACACCCTATGCAGGGCTGCCGCGACGGTCGACACGCTCTATGGTGCTGTCGTGGACGCGCACACGGTGACCCTGGATCGGGCACTGCAGGAAACCCGCACCGGCGACATTTGGCTGTTCCGGGGCCGATCCGGGCCGGACCGCACCATCCAGACCCTGTCCAACGCGCCGGTGAACCACGTCGGGATGACGGTGGCCATCGACGACCTGCCGCCGTTGATCTGGCATGCCGAGCTCGGCGACAAGTTGACCGATGTCTGGACCGGCACCAATCACCGCGGGGTGCAACTCAACGACGCGCGGGAAGCCGTCCACCAGTGGACGCAGCGCTATCACCAGCGGTGCTGGTTGCGACAGCTGACCCCCTTCGCCGACCGGAACCAGGAAGACCGGCTGCTGCGCGTCATCGCCCGGATGGATGGCACCGCGTTCCCGACCACCGCGCGGCTGACCGGTCGGTGGCTGCGCGGGCGCATCCCGACGACCTACGACTGGGTGCGCGGAATCCCGCTGCTGGACAAGAAGGTTGGCGAGGCAACGCGGCGACGCAAGGTGCAGCGGCGCGCCGTCGGGGTGGAGACCGCCTACTGCGCGGAGACGGTGGCCATCACCTACGAGGAGATGGGCCTGTTGACCACCGAAAAGCATTCCAACTGGTTCGATCCCGGATCGTTTTGGAGCGGCGACATTCTGCCGCTGACCCCGGGGTACGAACTGAGCCGGGAGATCGCCGTCGTCGAGTAATCGCCATCTCGCCCAACCAGATCAGCATCGCGGTCACCGGAAAGACCGCGCCCAGCGCGCACACCGCGCCCCACCCCCAGGCGCCGTAGGCGACGGCCGAGAACACGCTGCCCAGCGAGCCCGCGGTGAAATAGCTGGTCATGTAGGCGGTGTTGAGCCGGCTGCGCGCCGCGGGCCGCAGCGGGTAGAACACGCTCTGGTTGGTGATGTGGGTGCCCTGGATGCCGAGATCCAGCAGGGCCACACCGACGGCCAGCGCCACCACCCGGGTTTGGCCGAGCCACAGCAGCAGGAAACTGACGGCGGTGAGCGCGACGAACACGCCGGTCTGCGCCCGCGCATAGCCGCGGTCGGCCAGCGTGCCCGCGACTTTCGCCGCGACGGCCCCGGCCACACCGAACAGGGTGAACGCCCCGATCCGTCCGTCCGACCAGTGGTAGCTGCCGGCCAGCATGAACCCGACACTGGTCCAAAACACCCCAAAACAGGCGTAGGTGAGCATCCCGTAGGCCATCCGCAGCCGCAGCACGGGTTCCTCGCGAACGATCGCGACGACGGAGCCGAGCAACCGGCCGTAGCTCATCCGCACCTCCGGCGGCCGGATCGGCAGCGTGCGCACCAGCGCACAGCTGATCAGCATCAGCGCGGCGGCCACCACGAACACCGCCCGCCACCCAGCCACCGCGGCGATCAGGCCGGCGACCACCCGCGAGAGCAGAATGCCCAGCAGCAGACCGGTCATCACGCTGCCGATGACGCGACCGCGTTCGTCCTCATGCGCCAAGGCGGCGGCGAACGGCACCAGCACCTGCCCGACCACCGAGCCCAGGCCGACCAGGACCGCGGCGGCCGCCAGCACCGGCCAACTCGGCGCCCACGCCATCCCCAGCAGGCACCCGCAGGTGCCGATCAGCATCGCGGTCAGCAACGTGCGCCGCTCCACCAGGTCACCCAGCGGCACCAGCAGCGCCAGGCCGATCGCGTAGCCCACCTGGCTGGCGGTGACGATCAGGCCCACGCTGGTGCTCGACGCCTGAAACTGGCGCGCGATGGTGTCCACCAACGGTTGCGCGTAATAGCTGTTGGCCACCACCAGACCGGACGCCAGCGCCATCACCAGCACCAGTCGGCGGTCCATCCGGGCGGGAGCGGCTGCGGCGGTAACGGACATGGCGCCATGGTCGCGCCACCCGACCCTGATGTAAAACAAGCGAATCGACTTAATTTAAGAAGTAATATCGATATATGGAGTTTCGGCAGCTGCAGCACTTCGTGGCGGTCGCCGAGGCCGGGCATTTCAGCCACGCCGCCGACGAGCTGAACATCTCCCAGTCGGGCCTGAGCGCGTCGGTGCGCGCGCTGGAGCGGGCGCTGGCCGTCCCGGTGTTCGAGCGCACCACCCGGTCGGTGGTGCTTACCGCCGCCGGGCGCACCCTGCTGGGCCATGCCCGACGCATCCTGCGGGAGGTGGAGGCCACCGAAGCGTCGCTCGCGGCGGTCCGCGACGCCCAGGCGGGCACGCTCGCGATCGGCGTGGTGCAAACCTTTACCGCCGTGGACCTGCCCGCCGCCATTGCCCGGTTGCACGCCGGGCATCCGCGGGTGCAGATGCTGCTGCGTGAGGCACCAACGGCGGATCTGCTGGCGGCGGTCGACGACGGGGAACTGGATCTAGCGTTCGTCGCGCTCGACGCCACGCCGCTGCCGGCCGGGCTGATCGCCTTGCGCGACTACCCCGAGACGTTGGTGGTGGTCGTCGGCGCGGAGCATCCGCTGGCAAACCGCGGCCCGGTGCGGTTGGCGGACCTAGCCGACCAGCCGTTCGTCGAGTTTCAGGCCGGCCTCGGATTGCAGACCGTGGTCGCGGCGCTGTTTCGCGACGCCGGCGTACCGCGCCAGATCGCCTTTCGCACCAGCCAGATGGAGCAGGCGCTGAGCCTGGTTGGGCACGGGCTCGGGGTGGCGGTGGTTCCGGAGCCCGTCGCCCGTCGCAGCGGGCTGCCGGTGCTGCAGCTGGGTCCGGTCGGCGACGACGGGACGCCGCCGGTCCGCCGGCTGGCCCTGGTCGGCCGGACCACGGTCCCGACCAACCCGGCCGCCCGCGCTTTTCTGGCGCTGGTGCCGGCATAGGCATAAAACCGCATAAAGCGGCTTCAGCAATTACCGGTTAGCGGTTAAATATCGACGTTTTCGCCGTCGGGAGTTTCCGGCGCGGGAAGTGGCTCTTCCTCTTCAGCGTTCACGAAAACCGCTTCTTCCACGGGCGCCGGCTCTTCGATGGGGGCCGGTTCGTCCACGGGAAATTCTTCGTTGACGAGAACCGCGGGCGCCGGATCCTCCACGGGGCCAGGCTCATCGAAGTCGCCGTCCGGGAGCTGATCCGCGGGCAAAAACATGTGATGCGTGAATTGGCTTTGGTAGGCGCCGCCGCCGCCGATCCGCACGCCGCCGCCCTCGCCGCTGGACACGGGCGTGCCGTCCGGCAAGGTCACCGCGGTGTGGTGAGAATTCCAGCCCACGACCAATGCATTGGGGGCAGTTCCGTATTGGAAACCGCGTGCGAGCAGGGCCGCCTCTTCATTACCGGTGTTGAACCGGTCGCCAAATGTCGGCCGGCCGGTTGCCGTATTGGTCACCCACGACGCCAAACCGGAACAATCTGTACCGGCGGGAGAATCCCCACCGGGAATGTACGGCGTCCCCGAAACCTGGTGGATCAGGGCCACCAACGAAGCTAGAGCAAACATGAGCGGGGACATTAACAAGGGGTTGTATAGGCAATCAAAATTTGTGCGAAGGGTCACGAACCGTACGTTCGATGACCTGCGTTACATCGCAGACTCGATCCGAGACAGGTAACTCGGGAGGTTTTCCAACCCCCTGGTCAGATGGCTTTTCTGGCCCGTAAATAACTACTGTTCCACACTTCGCGCCGACTTTGAATAGCCCACACGGCCGTCGGCGCTATCTGTGACCGACGTCATATCCGGGTCCCCGTTATCACGCCGCGTCCGCGGCGAAATCACCGCGTTGCGAAAGGCGGGCAACGCAGGTCACCGATAGGCAGCCCGGCGATGCGCGATGTGGATAACGCGGACGACCACCCGTTCGTCGAAGACCTGATAGATCACCCGGTATTCACCGCGCCGCGCGGAGTACCGTCCCTCCAATTGGCCGCGAAGCGGCTTGCCGACCCGGTGGGGATTCTCGGCGAGCGGTCCTCGGATGAATTCCCAGCACGCGATCGCCACCGCCGGGGGCAGGAGGTCGGTCAACGCCTTCTTGGCAGCCTTCGTCAACTCGACCCGATAGGTCACTGCGGGAGCCGCCCGGCGGCGCGCATCTCCTCCGTCACCTCGTCGAGCGGGTAGACGTGACCGGCTTCAGCCTCGGCCTCAGCCGCCCGCAGCTCGTGCATCAGCTCGGGGTCGCCGAGGATGTCCAGCGTCTCCATGATCGAGTCGTAGTCCTCGGCGGATAGCAGCACTGCGGCACGCCGCCCCTGACGGGTCACCTCGATCCGCTGATGCGTCCGCACTGCGTCGTCGACCAACCTCGACAGATTGGCCCGCACCTCGGCAAGCGGCAGCGTCGTCATGTACAGAATTCTAGTGCGCTCCGGTGCTTCCGATGCGCGACAGCACTGCCTCGGCCCCCGCAGCTTTGGAGGCCGGCCTCAGCGGCGACATCCGGTATCAACGTCGTCGGGTGGCGGGCATACCGCGACCGAGATCAGTGCCACGAGCTACACGTGAAACCGGAAATCCACCGCATTCCGGCACAGAGCAACTCTTGGACCGGCACAACAATCGCCGAAGTTCGGTCACTCGATCGCGGCGCGGACGATCTCGGCGACACGCTGCTCGGTGACGTCGTCCAGGCCATCGAAGTACCAGGCCGCAGGAATCAATCGTCCGTCCTTGCCTCCGGTGGGCTTGAGCGTGGCTTTGTCGCTCACCCCAAGGCTCATCAGCTCGTCGTTCCGGAAGAAGACCAGGACGGGACTGCTCGCGGACTTGGCATAGCCGGGCATGCCGTACCAAATTCGCGGCCTGAGTTCGGGCGCAGCAGCGACGATCACGTCATGCATGCGTCGCATGATGCCCCGCGCAGGCTCATCCATTCCCGCGATCTTGTCGAGGACCTGCTTGAGGTTCTTTTCGTCCTTCGTAGCCACTGTCATGTCCTTTCGTCGGCCGATATCGATCTACCGGCGCGGTGGAGTTGGCGCGCCAGAAGGCGCAGCACCCCATTTCGGACATGTCCTGAGCAGCTCAGGCCCCTCCGCAATGATTCAGGTGATCGTTCACCTGGAAGCGCAGAACGTGGCAAGCATTGTCGCCACGCACGCACATTAGCATTCAGGCCAGGCGCTCGCCCGCGTCGTCATCGACAAGCTCCTCGCCGCAGGACGGTCCGCCGCCCAGCTCGTCGCCTCACGGGGTCAGGAGCGTCTTGCCGCGGAGACGCCCCTCGCGGAGGGTCGGCAGCGTCCATCACTTAGCCACGATGCCGCGCGAGGATGACCTGTGACCTCAGGCTCTCGCCTGGAAACGAGAACACAAATTCACTGGCCAGAAGGCACTCTCACACGTTGAACCGGAACTCCACCACGTCACCGTCGGCCATCACGTAGTCCTTACCCTCCATGCGCACCTTGCCGGCGGCCTTGGCGGCGGCCATCGACCCGGCCTCGATCAGATCGTCGTAGGAGACGATCTCGGCTTTGATGAAACCCTTTTCGAAGTCGGTGTGGATCACCCCGGCCGCCTTGGGCGCGGTGTCGCCCTGGTGAATCGTCCAGGCCCGCGCCTCCTTGGGCCCCGCGGTCAGGTAGGTCTGCAGGCGCAGGGTGTGGAAACCGGCCCGTGCCAACGCGTCCAGGCCCCGCTCGGTCTGCCCGATCGACTCCAGCAGCTCGGCGGCCGACTCGTCGTCGAGCTCGATGAGCTCGGCCTCGATCTTGGCGTCCAGGAACACCGCGTCGGCCGGGGCGACCAACTCGCGCAACTCGCTGACCCGGCCCGCGTCGGTCAGCACCGCCTCGTCGGCGTTGAACACGTACAGGAACGGTTTGGTGGTCAACAGGTTCAGCTCCCGCAGCGGCGCCGCATCGATACCGGCGGAGAACAGCGTCGTCCCGCCGTCGAGCACCTGCTGGGCGGCCACGGCCGCCTCATGGGCGGGTTTGCGCTCCTTATTGTTGCGGGCTTCCTTCTCCAGTCGCGGCACCGCGCGCTCCAAGGTCTGCAAATCGGCGAGGATCAGCTCGGTCGCGATGATCTCGATGTCGGCCTCGGGGTCGACCTTGCCGTCGACGTGCACCACGTCGTCGTCGGAGAAGACCCGCACCACCTGGCAGATCGCGTCACATTCCCGGATATTGGCCAGGAACTTGTTGCCCAGCCCGGCGCCCTCGGAGGCACCTTTGACGATGCCGGCGATATCGACGAATGTCACCGGCGCCGGCAGGATGCGCTCCGATCCAAAGATCTCCGCCAGCCGGGCCAGCCGCGGATCCGGCAGCGGCACCACCCCCTCGTTCGGCTCGATCGTCGCGAACGGGTAGTTGGCGGCCAGCACGTTGTTGCGGGTCAGCGCGTTGAACAGGGTTGACTTACCGACATTGGGTAACCCCACGATTCCCAGGCTCAGGCTCACAGGTAGCCAAGTCTAGAGGGGGGTGTGACCGACGCCCGCGGGCCATGAGGCATGGTCTTGAAAGGTGTTTGTGTCGCCAGCCGGTACGGTCGACGTGTGTTAGCACAGCGGGCGAGGTCAGCGGTGGCCGCCGAGCATCGCTCGATCCACCCCCGCCTGGCTGGCGTGCCCTGGTGGGCGGCCATTTTGACCGCCGCAACCGCGACGGCGGTCGGGTTCGCCTTCGACGCCGGGTCGGGCAATAAAGAACTGACTCATGTGTTCGCCGCACTGTATGTATTGGGCTGCGTGGCCGCGGTGCTCGCCGTCCAGCAGTCGGGGGTGTTCACCGCCGTCATCCAACCGCCGCTGATCCTGTTCTGCAGCGTGCCCGGCGCCTACTGGCTGTTCCACGGCGCGGCGTTCCCGGGGCTCAAGAACGTCCTGATCAACTGCGGCTACCCGCTGATCGAGCGGTTCCCGCTGATGCTGTTCACCTCGGTCGCGGTACTGCTGATCGGAATGGTCCGCTGGTACATCGGGATGGCGGCACGGCTGGGCGCGGCGTCGACGGCCAAGGGCGGCGCCGGGCGGGCGGCGGGAATTGTTGCGAAACTCACCTCGATCGTGGGTCGCCCGGCCGCGGGCGACGAGGACCCCGACGACAAGGCCTCGGCCAGGACG
>PPEA01000140.1 GCA_002967005.1 Mycobacterium talmoniae | reverse complement strand
TCGAAGTCCGACCACATCGGTCATCTGGCCGCCCGGCTGGCCACCCCTGGGGCCGGCGGCGACGCTGGCCCGCGGCTACGCGGTGGTGCAGACGGTGTCCGCGTCGGGGCCGGCGGCGGTGCTGCGGGCGGTCGACGAGGCCCCCCGCGGGCACCCGGCTGCGGATCCGGGTGTCTGATGGTGCCGTGGCCGCGACGAGTGAGGGACCAACCGATGGCCGATGAGCAGGGCGAAGCTAGGCCCATTAGTGAGCTGGGGTATGAAGCCTGCCGCGACGAGCTGGTCGACGTCGTCCGGCAGCTGGAACAGGGTGGACTGGACCTGAATGCGTCGCTGAGCCTCTGGGAAAGAGGGGAGAAACTGGCTAAACGCTGCGAGGAGCACTTAGCTGGAGCACGCAAACGGGTGGCCGACGCGTTGGCCGCCGACGACGCTGACCAGCAATGAGCCGGCGACCAATTTCGCCGCCCTACTCGTAACTGGAACACGTTTCAGTTATCCTCGCCGTCATGGCAGATGCATCCCTGACGACCCCACTCGGCCGCGTCCTGGTCACCGGCGGCTCCGGCTTCGTCGGCGCCAACCTGGTGACCACCCTGCTGGAACGCGGCCATGAGGTGCGCTCCTTCGACCGGGCGCCGTCGCCGCTGCCCGACCATCCCCGGCTCGACGTCGTCCAGGGCGACATCTGCGACCCCGACACGGTGGCCGCCGCGGTGGCCGGCATCGACACCGTCTTTCACACCGCGGCCATCATCGAGTTGATGGGCGGCGCGTCGGTGAGCGACGAGTACCGGCAGCGCAGCTTCGCCGTCAACGTCGAGGGCACCAAAAACCTGGTGACAGCCGGGCAGGCCGCCGGGGTGCAGCGATTCGTCTACACGGCGTCGAACAGCGTGGTGATGGGCGGCCAGCGCATCCAAAACGGCGATGAGACCTTGCCCTACACCACCCGGTTCAACGACCTCTACACCGAAACCAAGGTGGCCGCCGAGAAGTTTGTGTTGGCGCAGAACGGTGTTGGCGACATGCTCACCTGCTCGATCCGGCCCAGCGGGATCTGGGGGCGCGGCGACCAGACCATGTTCCGCAAGCTGTTCGAAAGCGTGGTGGCCGGGCACGTCAAGGTGCTGATCGGCAGCAAGAACGCCCGACTGGATAACTCCTACGTGCACAACCTGATTCACGGGTTCATCCTGGCCGGCGAGCACCTGGTGCCCGGCGGCACCGCCCCGGGGCAGGCCTACTTCATCAACGACGGTGAGCCGATCAACATGTTCGAGTTCGCCCGGCCGGTGGTGGAAGCCTGCGGGCAGCACTGGCCCCGGCTGCGGGTGAACGGCCCGCTGGTCCGCTGGGCGATGACGGTCTGGCAGCGGCTGCACTTCAAGTTCGGGTTGCCGCAGCCGCCGCTGGAGCCGCTGGCGGTCGAGCGCCTCTACCTGGACAACTACTTCTCCATCGCCAAGGCGCAACGGGATCTGGGGTATGCGCCGCTGTTCACCACCAAAGAGGCGATGGCCGAATGCCTGCCGTACTACACCGAGTTGTTCGAGCAGATCAAAGCCGCCGCCGAGCCGCACGCGGCGACCGTCGTCGCCGCGGCCCCGCCGGAGTAGGCGTCACGGCAGCGACGGCAGCGGGCTGACCTCACCGGTCGCGCTGTTGACCAGGGCGGCGCGGTCCAGCGTGGCCTGCAGCGGCAGCACGTCGAACACCGCGGCGACGGCCACCGGCAGCTCGGCAACCGGGCCCGCGGCGCCAGCGAACAATGCGGCAACCAGATGCCGGGCCGATAGTGCTTGTGCAGGTCGGCGCCGGTGGCGGTGACGGCTTCGACCACCCGCTGCTGGCGCGCCATGAGCTCCGCGCTGACCCCGGCGACCAGCCACGTCCGGCCGCGCCGGAACAACCCGACGCCGTCGAAGTTGGCCTGGACCGGGGACCCGTCGTCGAGTGCGGCGAGCGCGGCGGTCACCGCGGCCAGGTCCCAGCTACGCAGCACCGCGTACGACAGGTGCGGGACGTGCCGTCGGTGGGTGTGCGAGGCCAGGCTGGGCACCCCGTGCTGCTCGAGCCGATCCCACAGGGCGCGGACCGCCCGCTCGGATCGCCGGTCGAACAGCAGGCAGACGGCCAGCGCCACCGGTCAGCGGTACAGGTGGACCGGGTGGTGGGTGGCCTGTTCGATCTGCGAGGACGCGGTCTGCAGTAGCGCGGTGCCGAGCGCGATCAGCCCGCGGGCCGCGGCGATCTCCTCCCCCACCGCCGGCTGGCTGGCGTCGTCGGGATGACGGTAGGCGTCACCCCGCGTCGTCATGGTTTGGCCGTCGCAGAGCTGGGCTCGCACCGTCGCGTGGGTGTGGGTCTCGTCCTCGTCGAACTCGATGTCGACATGCCAGTTGGGGTCCAGATTCCTGTCATACATCGCGATCACCTTCTCTCCTCTCTAAGGGTGCTCCGCGCGGCGCCGTTGCACGAGTGGTTTCGCCGGAAGGTCTGTTCTCGCGCCGACTTTCCCGGCAAGATCGCTGGAACACGTTCTCATCGAGGAGTTGCATGGATACGGTTTTGGTCACCGGCGCGTTCGGGCTGGTGGGGTCGGCGACAGTCAAGCGGCTCGCCGAGGACGGTCGGCGCGTGGTCGCCACCGACCTCGATGTGCCCGCCAACCGCAAGGCGGCGGGCAAGCTGCCGGCGTCGGTGGAGGTGCGCTACGCCGACTTGACCGACCCGGCGGCCGTCGACGGGCTGGTCGGCGCCGTCTCCCCCACCGCGATCGTGCACCTGGCCGCGGTCATCGCGCCGCTGTGCTATTCGCGCCACGGCCTGGCCCGCAAGGTCAACGTCGACGCCACCGCCCATCTGCTCAAGACCGCTGCCGCCCAAGCCGATCCGCCGCGCTTCGTGCTGGCCTCCAGCGTGGCGGTGTACGGCCCCCGCAACCCGCACCGGATCACCGACGTCCTCACCGCGGACACCCCGGTCAACCCGGTGGACATCTACGGCGCCCACAAGGTGGAAGCCGAGCGGCTGGTCCGCGACTCGGGCCTGGACCAGGTGGTGCTGCGCCTGGGCGGCGTGCTGACCGTGGAGCAGCGCTTCGACATCGACCCCGACTTCATCGCGTTCGAGGGCATGCTGCCGGTCGACAACCGGATCCAGACGGTGGACGTGCGCGACGTCGCGCGCGCGTTCGCCGCCGCCACCACCGCCGACGTGGTCGGCGAGACGCTGCTGATCGGGGGCGACAGCACCCATCGCAGCCGCCAGGGCGATCTGACGCCGGCGATGACCGCGGCGATGGGCCTGGTCGGGGCCATGCCCGCCGGCCGCCCCGGTGACCCGGACAGCGACGACGGATGGTTCGCCACCGACTGGATGGACACCGACGGGCCCAGCAGGCGCTGAATTTCAACGCCATTCCTGGCCGGACATGCTGGCCGAGACCGCCGAAATCACCGGCTGGAAGCGGTATCCGCTGCGGCTGATCGCACCGCTGGCGGGCTGGTATTTGACCCGGCGGTCGGCCTACTACGGCAAGCCCGGCCGCTACGCCGACCCGTGGGCGGCCATCCGCGATAAGTGGGGCGATCCGCGACCCGACGGGAGCCCGGCATGACCACCCGCGACGCCGTCGTCATCGGCGGTGCCTCCGGAATCGGCCGGGCGGTGGCGGACGCGCTGGCCGCCGACGCTGCCGGGTGACGGTCGCCGACCGCAACACCGCGGGCGCGCGGGCCGTCGCCGCCGACCTCGGTGACCCGCACACCGCCGCCACCGTCGAGGTCACCGACGAGGAGTCGGTGGCCACGCTGTTTGAGCAGGCCGGGCCACTGGACATCGTGGTCAACACCGCGGGGTTCAGCAACGTCGGCCTGATCATGGACATGCCGGTGGACCAGTTCCGGGAGGTCATCGACGTCTGCCTCACCGGGGCGTTCATCGTCACCAAATACGCGGGTCGGCTGTTGCGCAGCGGCGGTGCGCTGGTGTCGATCTCGTCGCTGAACGGGCGACAGCCCGCGGCGGCGATGAGCGCCTACTGTGCGGCCAAGGCCGGGCTGTCGATGCTGACCCAGGTGGCCGCACTCGAGCTGGCGCCGCGCGGGATCCGGGTCAACGCGGTGGCCCGGGTTGTGCACACCCGCTGACCGAACCGGCCGCGGCGATCCCCGGCGTGGTCGAGGAGTACCTGGAGAACACCCCGCTGGGCCGGGCCGGCGCCCCGCAGGATGTCGCCGACGCGGTGGTGTTCCTGTGTTCACCCAAGGCGTCCTGGCTGACCGGCGAGGTGCTCGACCTCAACGGCGGCGCGCACCTGCGCCGCTACCCGGATGTGTTGAGCCACGTGATGAAACTGGCTGGGCAACAATAGACTTCACCCGCGCGGCGCCTAGCCAACCGCCAACTTCAGTACACGGTTATCGCCGATATCGGTGACGTAGACGTTGCCCGCTGAATCGACCGCCACCCCGCATGGGTCGCGAAGTCCCCTAAAGGGAAGCGTCCGTGGGGTGTCAGATCCGGCCGGCAACTTCACCACCCTCCTGGTGCCCTCGTCGGTGACGTAGACGTTGTCAGCTGAATCCACCGCAACCCAGAACGGGCTCGCAAGTTCGGTGAACGGCAGTACCTGTTGAGTGTCCGAACCCGCGGCCAACTTCACCACCCGCTTGTTGCGGTTGTCGGCGACGTAGACGTTGTCGGCTGAGTCCACCGCCATTCCGAGTGGTCCATCCAGTCCACTGAACGGCAGGACCTCTTGGGCATGCGAATCCGCAGCCAACTTCACCACACGGTTGCCGCCGTCGGTGATGTAGACGTTGCCCGCCGAATCCACCGTAATCCCACTCGGCCCCGCGATTCCGGTGAACAGCAACACCTGTTGGGTGTTCGAACCCGCTGGTAGTTTCACGACGCGGTTGTTGCGGGTGTCGGCGACGTAGACATTCCCAGCACCATCAACCGCGACCGATAAGGTGTCCTCGAGTTGGTCGAACGGCAAGACATCCGGGGTGCTGGACCCCGCCGCCAACTTCAGCACACGCTTGTTCCTGCTGTCGGCGACGTAGACGTTTCCCATGCGATCGACCGCCATGGTGTACGGCCTATCGAGCCCGGAAAAAGGCAATGTCTCTTGGGTAACCGGCCTGGCGGGCAATTTCACCACCTGGTTGTTCTTGACGTCTGCGACGTAGACATTGCCGGCAGAATCCACCGCCAGCCCGATCGGCTGAGCAAGTCCGGTGAAGGGTAACGCCTGTGGGCTGGCCGAACCGGTCGTCAGCTTCATTACATGATGAATGGCGCCGTCGGTGGCATAGACATTTCCGGCGTCATCAACGGCCACCCCGGACGGTATCGTGAGACCCCCGAAGGGCAACACCTGTTGGGTGTTGGATCCCGCCGCCAACTTCACCACACGGTTGTTGTTGAAGTCTGCAACGTAAACACTCCTGGCAGAATCCACCGTCACCCCGACCGGTCCAGCAAGTCCGGTGAAAGGCAACTCGTGTTGGGTGTTCGACTCGGCCGCCAGCTGCACGACACGATTGTTATCTTTGTCGGCGACGTAGACATTGCCCGCACCATCAACGGCCACCGCGAACGGCTTGTTGAGTCCCGTCAACGGCAGTTCCTCTTGAGCGTCGGAGCCCGCCGCTAACTTCACCACCCGGTTGTTGGGGGTGTCAGCGACGTAGACGTTCCCGGCGCCGTCGACGGCTACCCCGTTCGGCCCACGCAACCCGGTGAAGGGCAAGACCTGTTGGGTGTTGGCCCCCGCCGCCAACTTCACCACCCGGGCGTTGTTGAAGTCGGCAACATACACCGCCCCAGCAGAATCCACCGCCACACCGAAGGGCTCATTGAGCCCCGTGAAGGGCAGGACGGTCTGAGCCGGCTGTCCGGGCTGGGACGCCGTCTGACTTGTTTGAGTCGGGTGGGCGGTCGGGGTCGGTGTCGAACCTTTCCGCGTGACAACGCCAACGGCGATCCCGCCCGCAACGACTAGCAGGATGACGGCCCAAAGGATCAGCGACCGTTTGCGTTTCCGTGTCCGCTGGCCACGACCTGGCGGTCTCAGATACATCGGCGGTGGGGGCAAATAGGGTGGAACCTGAGCCCCCTGGCCAGGTGGATAGCTCTGCGAGGTGACGGTGGGCAGTGTCATTGCCGACGGTGCGGCCGCGTTCGGCCGCGGACCCATCGTTGGGAGCGCTGGGGCTGTCTCTGCACCAGGCGCGCGCAACGCCTCCACGAACTCCGCGCACGTCTGATACCGCGCTTTGGGGTCTTTCGCCAGCGCCCGAGCCACCGCCCTGTCGAGGTAGCCCGGCAGGGCGGGGTTGCGTGCGGTGACCGGCGGGACGGGCCGGCTGAGATGCGCGGCCATCAACGCGGTGATCGAGCTCGCGGTGAACGGCAGCGACCCGGTCAGCATCTCGAACGCGCTGCAGCCCAGCGAGTAGATATCGGCCCTGTTGTCGAGCACACCGCCCTCGATCGCTTCGGGCGAGATGTAGCTCATGGTGCCGACAGTCGCCCCGGTGGACGTCAGCGAGGTGGCTTCCCCAGCGGCCTTGGCAATCCCGAAGTCAGCCAGCTTCACGGTCCGCAGCCGATGGTCTTGACCGAACTCAACGAGGATGTTCGCCGGCTTCACGTCACGATGGGTGATGCGGTACTCGGTGTAGGCGTAGTCGAGGGCCGCCCCCGCCCCAGCGATGACTTGGATCGCCACGTCCAATCCAAGCGGCCCGGATTTGAGCAGCTTCGCCACGTCGGTTCCGGCAACGTACTCCATCGTCAGCCACAGCCGGCCGTCATGCTCGCCCCGGTCATACAGGGTGATGATGTTGGGGTGGCGTAACGGGGCCAGCAGGTCGGCCTCGCGGGTGAAGCGTTGGCAGAACTCGTCATTGCGGCTCACGCCGCCATCAAGGAGCTTCAGCGCATCGAGACGCGGCAAGCGGGGATGCGCCACCAGGAACACCTCACCCATGCCGCCGGCGCCGAGCCGTTCCACGACCCGATACCCGGCGATGAAGGTCTCGCCCCCTGTCACGATCCGAGTTTGGCACATCTGACCGGGCGGGATGCCGCCAAGCGCCAGGACAGGAACACGAGCCGCTCCTACCCGCGATTGGCCTCGAACCGGGCTAGCGTCTACCTCGGAAAGCGGCGCAGGAGGCCGGCGATGGATGCTGAGTTGACCCCGACGCAACGACGTGCGTTGGCCATCACCACCGCGGTCGCGCTGGTGTTCGGCGCGTACTTTCTGCGCGGGTTCTTCATTCTGATCGTGGTGGCCGCGGTGGGCGCGTATCTGTTCACCCCGCTGTTTCAGCGGCTGCGGCACCGGTTTTCCACCGGCCTGTCGGCGACGCTGACCCTGCTGGCGGCGGTGGCGACGGTGATCGTGCCGGCGGCCGCGGTGATTTTTCTGGCGATCATGCAGATCACCCGGATGGTCGGCCGGGTCAGCGAGTGGGTCGCGGCGACCGATATGAGCACCCTGGGCGACAAAACGCTGCGGGTGGTCAACGACGTGTTGGCGCGGGTGCCGTTCGTGCACGTGACGGTGACCGCCGAATCGCTGCGGCACGCGATCGTCACCGTCGCCCAACGCGGCGGCGAGTGGCTGCTGCACGGGCTGCAGGGCGCGGTGGGCAGCGTCGTCGCCGCGATCGCGGCGTCGATCATCTTCCTGTACGTCTTCATCTCGCTGCTGGTGAACCGGGACAGGATCCACACGCTGATCCGTCAGCTCAACCCGCTCGGGGCGGAGATCACCGACCTGTATCTGGCCAAGACCGGCGCCATGGTGCGCGGGACGGTGATGGGCCAGTTCGTCATCGCGTTGTGCCAAGGTGTGGCGGGGGCGGCGTCGATCTATGTCGGCGGGTTTCACCAGGGCTTGTTCATCTTCGCGATCCTGTTGACCGCGCTGTCGATCATTCCGCTCGGCGGTGGCATCGTGACGATGCCGTTCGGGGTCGGCATGATGTTCTTCGGCCACGTCGTCGGGGGTGCGTTCGTGGTGCTGTTTCACCTGCTCGTGGTCACCAACATCGACAATGTGCTGCGTCCGGTGCTGGTGCCGCGGGCGGCGCGGCTGGATTCGGCGCTGATGCTGCTGGCGGTGTTTTCCGGGATCGCGATGTTCGGTTTCTGGGGCATCGTGATCGGGCCGGTGCTGATGATCCTGATCGTCACCACCGTCGAGGTCTATCTGGCGGTGTACAAGGGTGTGGAGCTGGAGGAGCCCGACGAAGAGCCGAAGCGCCGGTGGAAGCGGTGGCGATTAACGCCGAACGTGTACTGAGACCGAAATTCGGGCCGAAATCTCGGTCTGAGTGCACGTTCGGCGCCCGGGATAGGCGCCGCCCGGGATAGGCGCTACTTCAACCGCTCGGTGAGGAACTGAACCACCCGTTTGCGCGCCTCGTAGGCCGGGTGGCCGTCAACCTCGCGGACCTCGTCGGTGAGCACCGAATGCGCCATCCGGGTAAAGCCGTGCGCATTGGCCGGCGACGAGTCGATCTCGATCACCTCGAACGCGTCGCCGAGCCGCTCCTTCAGCGTGACGAACCGGTCGCCGGGGGACATCTTGTCCTCGCTGAACCGCAACCCCAGCGCGCACAACCCGTCGCTGGCGGCGCGGTCGGCGATCACCCCCAACTCGACCTCGGATAGCCCGGCGTCGCGGCGCTGCTTGGGGGTCAGCGGGACCGGCAGCGACGGCTGGCTGAGCACCGGGGCCAGCACGGCATCGTCGACCGCGGCGGCCAACGCGAAACCGCCGGTGAAGCACTGCCCGATCACCCCCACCCCCTTGCCCGGTGTGGCGGCGTTGAGGTCGCGGGCCAGCGCCCGTAGGAACTGGGTGACCGGCCGCTGCCTGTTGGTGGCGAACGCGGCGAATTCCCGGGTCACGCAGGCCCGTGCCATCGTCGTCAGCGCGTCCACACTCATCCGCGGTGCGCCCGGCGTGCCGAACAGCGACGGCATCGCCACGGTGAACCCGTTGTCCACCAGGTGATTGCCCAGCCCCAGCACACCGGGGTGGATGCCCGGAATCTCGGGAATCAGCACCACGCCGGGGCCCTCACCCTTGCGGTACACGTCGTGGGTGAAGCCGCCACCGGTAAACGGTGCCGCGGCCCATCCGGTCAGGTCGGCCTCGGGTGCGCTCACGTGCGGTCCTATCGCTCGGTCGACAGCGGCGGCTGCGACTGGGTGGCCGCCGCCAGGGTGCGGAACTGTTCGGCGCTGCCCGCGCCGGTGATCGCCAGCTGCGCCGGGCCGCCCGGACCGGTCAGCCGGGTGGTCCACACCGGCTCGGTGTCGCCCTGATAGACGATCCAGCTGGTGCCGTCCACGTCGACGGTCCCGGTCGGATGCATCGAGGCGTGAATCGAGCCGACCAGCTTGTCCTCGTCGGCGTTGCTCTGGGTCAAGCTGACATACATCCCGGTCGGGCTGAGGTAGCCGACGGCGAGGTGACCGCGCGCAGCCGCTGATGGCGTCGTCGGGTCGGTGCGGCCGTCCCTCGATGCCACCGCGGCCTCCGGAGTTGGCTTGCCAGCCTCCGGCAGCCGGGCGAGCCG
>PPEA01000014.1 GCA_002967005.1 Mycobacterium talmoniae | reverse complement strand
GGTTTGCCCGCCGCCGCCACCGAAGCCGCCGCCTCCGCCGCCGCTGCGGCTGATCCGGTTGACCTTGGCGGTGGCGTACCGCAGCGAGGGCCCGACCTCATCGACCTCGACCTCAAAGACGGTGCGCTTCTCCCCCTCGCGGGTTTCGAAGGACCGCTGCTTGAGCCGGCCGGTCACGATCACTCGCATGCCGCGGGTGAGGCTTTCGGCGACGTTCTCGGCGGCCTCCCGCCAGATGTTGCACCGCAGGAACAGCGCCTCGCCGTCCTTCCATTCCCCGCTTTGCCGGTCAAACGTCCGGGGCGTCGAGGCGACCGTGAAGTTCGCGACGGCGGCGCCGGACGGGATGAACCGCAGCTCGGGGTCGGCGGTCAGGTTTCCGACAACGGTGATGGTGGTGTCACCAGCCACAAGGTCCTCCTGGGATCGGCGGGATGCTTTGCGCGAGCCTACGCAACCGGCCCGACACGCGGCAGTCGTTCACCGACTCGTAGTCGACTAGTGCTTGTCGGTCCGCATCACCTTGGTGCGCAACACCGACTCGTTCAGGCTGAGCTGACGGTCCAGCTCGGACACCGTCGCCGGCTCGGCCTTCACGTCGACGACGGCGTAGATGCCCTCGGCGTGCTTGGCGATCTCGTACGCCAGTCGGCGCCGGCCCCAGATGTCGACCTTCTCCACGGTCCCGCCGTCGTTGCGGATGACGTTCAGGAACGTCTCCAGGGACGGGGCAACGGTGCGCTCGTCAAGGGTGGGGTCAAGGATGACCATGATTTCGTATGGACGCATGGGAACCTCATCACCTCCTATGGTCGTCTACGGCCACGGTGTGTTCCGTGGCAGGAGGGTCGCCTGCGTCGGCAACCCGCTTAGGGTACCGGATGCGGGCCTGGCCAGCGAAATCGTGTCGCCCGTGGCGGTTGTTAGGCTCAGGCTTCAATGAGCATTCGGGTATCACTGTGGCCGTGGTGGGCGCGTTTCCTGGTGCTGGCCTGCCTGTGTGCGGCCGGATTGAGCCTGCTCGCGGCGTTTGGATCGGTGGGCGGTTCCTGGTCACAGGCCGCGCCCGGCATTGGGCTGGTGAGCCTCGCGGTGGGCGCGGTGGGCGCCGCGGCTAGTCAGCGGAGTCACCGCGCCTACACCGAGGCCGTCGACGGCG
>PPEA01000139.1 GCA_002967005.1 Mycobacterium talmoniae | reverse complement strand
CCTCCCCCGCCGTGGAAGCCCCAGACCGCAACCTGGCCATGGAACTGGTACGGGTCACCGAGGCCGGCGCGATGGCCGCGGGCCGCTGGGTGGGCCGCGGCGACAAGGAGGGCGGCGACGGCGCCGCCGTCGACGCCATGCGCGAACTGGTGAACTCGGTGTCGATGCGCGGCGTGGTGGTCATCGGCGAGGGTGAGAAGGACCACGCCCCGATGCTCTACAACGGCGAAGAGGTCGGCAACGGCGACGGGCCGGACTGCGACTTCGCGGTGGATCCCATCGACGGCACCACGCTGATGAGCAAGGGCATGCCCAACGCCATCTCGGTGCTGGCGGTCGCCGAGCGCGGTGCGATGTTCGACCCGTCGGCGGTGTTCTACATGAACAAGATCGCGGTCGGGCCCGAGTCCGGCCACGTGCTCGATATCACCGCACCCATCGCCGACAACATCCGCGCGGTCGCCAAGGCCAAGGACCTGTCGGTGCGCGACATCACGGTGTGCATCCTGGACCGGCCCCGGCACGCCCAGCTGATCCACGATGTGCGGGCCACCGGGGCGCGGATTCGGCTGATCACCGACGGTGACGTGGCCGGGGCGATCTCGGCGTGCCGCCCCAACTCGGGCACCGACATGCTGGCCGGGATCGGCGGCACCCCGGAGGGCATCATCGCCGCCGCGGCGATCCGATGTATGGGCGGGGAGATCCAGGCCCAGCTGGCGCCGACCGATGACGCCGAGCGGCAAAAAGCGATCGACGCCGGCTACGACCTGGATGCGGTGTTGACCACCGCGGACCTGGTGTCCGGGGAGAATGTGTTCTTCTGCGCGACCGGGGTCACCGACGGCGATCTGCTCAAGGGGGTGCGCTACTACCCCGGCGGCTGCACCACCCAGTCGATCGTGATGCGCTCCAAGTCCGGCACCGTCCGGATGATCGAGGCCTACCACCGGCTGTCGAAGCTCAACGAGTATTCGGCCGTCGACTTCACCGGCGACTCCAACGCCGCCTATCCGCTGCCCTGACCCTCGACAACAAGGACATCGCATGGCTGAACCCGAATTCCGCATCGAACACGACACCATGGGCGAGGTCCGGGTGCCGGCGAAGGCGTTGTGGCGTGCCCAAACCCAGCGGGCCGTGGAGAACTTCCCGATCTCGCACCGGCCCCTGGAGCGCACCCAGATCCGGGCGCTGGGCCTGCTCAAGGGCGCCTGCGCGCAGGTGAACAAGGATCTGGGCCTGCTGGCGCCGGAGAAGGCCGACGCGATCATCGCCGCCGCGGCTGAGATCGCCGACGGCCAACACGACGACCAGTTCCCCATCGACGTGTTCCAGACCGGTTCGGGCACCAGCTCGAACATGAACACCAACGAGGTGATCGCGTCGATCGCGGCCGCCAACGGGGTGACGGTCCATCCCAACGACGACGTCAACATGTCCCAGTCGTCGAATGACACCTTCCCCACCGCCACCCACATCGCGGCGACCGAAGCCGCGGTGCGCCACCTGATTCCGGCGCTGCAGGTGCTGCACGACGCGCTGGCCGGCAAGGCCCGCGAATGGCGCACGGTGGTCAAGTCCGGCCGCACCCACCTGATGGACGCGGTGCCGGTGACCCTGGGCCAGGAGTTCTCCGGTTACGCCCGGCAGATCGAGGCGGGCATCGAAAGAGTGCAGGCGACGCTGCCGCGGCTCGGTGAGCTGGCCATCGGCGGCACCGCGGTGGGCACCGGGCTCAACGCGCCCGACGGCTTCGGCGCCAAGGTGGTCGAGGCGCTGGTCGCGCAGACCGGGCTGAGCGAATTGCGTACGGCGGTCAACTCGTTCGAGGCCCAGGCCGCCCGCGACGGGCTGGTCGAGGCGTCCGGCGCGCTGCGCACCATCGCGGTGTCGCTGACCAAGATCGCCAACGACGTGCGGTGGATGGGCTCGGGCCCGCTGACCGGGCTGGGCGAGATCCAGCTGCCGGACCTGCAGCCGGGCAGCTCGATCATGCCCGGCAAGGTCAACCCGGTGCTGCCCGAGGCGGTCACCCAGGTGGCGGCCCAGGTGGTCGGCAACGACGCCGCGGTGGCCTGGGGCGGTTCGGCCGGGGCGTTCGAGCTCAACGTCTACATCCCGATGATGGCGCGCAACCTGCTGGAGTCGTTCACGTTGCTGTCCAACGTGTCCCGGCTGTTCGCCGACCGTTGCATCGTCGGATTGACCGCCAACGTCGAGCACCTGCGCGAGCTGGCCGAGTCCAGCCCGTCGATCGTGACGCCGCTGAACTCGGCGATCGGCTACGAGGAGGCCGCCGCGGTGGCCAAGGAAGCGCTCAAGGAGCGCAAGACCATCCGCCAGACGGTGATCGACCGCGCCTGATCGGCGACAAGCTGAGTGAGGCCGAACTCGACAAGCGTCTCGACGTGTTGGCGATGGCCAAAGTCAAA
>PPEA01000138.1 GCA_002967005.1 Mycobacterium talmoniae | reverse complement strand
CTGGCTGGAGTCGTTCACGTTGCTGTCCAACGTGTCCCGGCTGTTCGCCGACCGTTGCATCGTCGGATTGACCGCCCAACGTCGAGCACCTGCGCGAGCTGGCCGAGTCCAGCCCGTCGATCGTGACGCCGCTGAACTCGGGCGATCGGCTACGAGGAGGCCGCCGCGGTGGCCAAGGAAGCGCTCAAGGAGCGCAAGACATCCGCCAGACGGTGATCGACCGCGGCCTGATCGGCGACAAGCTGAGTGAGGCCGAACTCGACAAGCGTCTCGACGTGTTGGCGATGGCCAAAGTCAAAGACGACCAATGACCGCTCCCCCCGGCGGACCCCACGGGCAGGATCCGTCCGGCCTGCCGCCCCAAGGGCAGCCTCCGTACTGGGCTGGCCCGCCCCAGCCGGGCCCCTACCCGTACCCCCCACCGGGGGCCCCCGGTGGACCCGTCCGCCTACCCGCCGCCGCAGTTTGCCCAGCGGGTGGCCGACCGGCCCGTATCCGCCGGGGCCGCCACCGCGGCCGCCCGGCTCGAAGAAGGCGTGGGTGATCGCCACCGTCGTCGCGGTACTGCTGACCGCGGCGTTGGTGGTGACCCTGGTGCTCGTCGGCGGCAGGGGCCACAAGTCCGCCCAGAGCACCCCGTCCTCGGCGGCGGGTCCGTCGACGAGCGCACCGGACACCTCCGCGCAGACCGCGACCGACTGCACCCCCAACGTGTCGGCTGGGGTGCCGGCCAGCGGAGACAGCGTCAGCGCCGGCGGGTTGTCCTTTCCCGCCAGCGCGGCGCCTGGCTGGACCCCGTTCGGTGACGATTCGCTGCCGAATGCGATCGACGCGGTGGGGGTGGCCCAAGCGGTGTTCGGCGCCAGTCACTGGATCATGCAGGCCGAGGTCGCCGAGTCCAACTTCGTGACCAGCATGGACCTCCAGGCGCAGGCGTCGAAGCTGATGACGTGCGTGGCCAACGGCCCCGGCTACGCGCAGGTGTCACCCAGCCTGGGACCCACCAAGACGTCGTCGATCAAGGTCGATGGCACCGACGCCGCGCGGGTGGACGCCGACATCACCATCGGCGACACCTCCCGCAACGTGCCCGGCGACTCGGTCATCGTCATCGCGGTCAAGACCACACCGGTCACCTTCTTCCTGGGCGCGACACCGATCGGGGACGCCAGCGCCCGCGCCACGGTCGAAGGCATCATCTCCGCGCTGAAAGTGACGAAATAACCCGGCGCCGGTCACCAGACCAGCGGGGCCAGGTGTTGGCGCGCGTAGCTGCGCACCGCCACGTCGTCGCCGACGTCGAGCACCGAGGTCGGCACCTGCGCGATCGAACACGCCACCCGAATGTGCAATTCGGCGACGGCCCGCAGGTCCGCGTCGGGCATGGTGGCCCCGGCGGCGCGCAGCGCCTTGGCCATCGCCGTCGACGCGTTGTCCAAAAACTCCTCGGCCTCTTGATACATCCCGGTCAACGACGTCAGGTCGGCGTCGAGTTGCAGAAACTTCCGCATCACCGGTTCGGTGGTCAGCAGCCGCAGCCCTTCGCAAAACGCCGCCACCGCAGCGTCTTTGGGCCCGGATTCGATGCCGACCAGGCGCAGCCGCGCCATCGCGAAGTCGAACGTGCGACGCCCCAGTTCGGTGAGCAGCGCGTCGCGGCTCGGGAACCGCCGATACAGCGTGCTGCGACTGACCCCGGCCTGTCGAGCGACGACGTCCAGACTGGCGCGCCCCACACCGACGAGCGCCACCTCCTCGGCGGCAGCTTTGAGGATCGCGTCCTCCTGCTCGGTGGGGCTGGCGGTGCTGCGGCGGCGGGGCATGGCAACCAGTGTGTCAGCCGGCCGGGCAGCCCGGCGGCGCGAAGGAATCCAACGCCACCGAGCGGTGCAGCCGGACGAGTTTCTCGTATTGCAGACGGTTGTAGGCCAGCGGGACCAGCATCACCCGATCCGGCAGCACCCGCCACGCCAGCTGCAACAGCCGGGAGTAGACGCCGAACTCGACGTCGTGCCGGGGCTGCCAGCGGAAGCCGGTCAGTTCCCGCACCCCGGGGTGCATGATCCCGAACGAGCACACCTTCACCACCCCGGCCGGCGACCGGCCGGGCCGCCAGCCACACCGGCGTCATCGCCCGCCGCACCGGTTCGGGCAGCAGCAGCGTCGGCAGCGGCAGGCGGGTCAGCTGGGCCGTCACCCGGTCCAGGAACGGGTTGGCGGCCAGCTCGGTCTCGACCACCCGGTCGTAGTAGCGGGTCGCCTCGGCGTAGCTGGCCGGCAGCTTGGCGCCCTTGCCGGGCAGCTCCAGCGCGCGGAACGCGTCCAGAAGTTGCCGGTAGGCGGCCTCGCGCTCGGCCGGCGACAACGTGATGCCGGTCGCGGGGGTAAACGAGTGCAGGGTGACGAAGATGCCGCTCACCGCGATCCAGTTCCACAGCTGGGGGCTCAGCGCGCTGTAGCGAACGTCGGCGAACTCGCCGGTGCCGCGGCCCCGCACGTCGCGGTGCAGCAGCTTGAGCCGCCGCCCCTCGGCGGCCCGGTCCTCGGCGTCGCCCCAGATGGCCAGCAGCGCAGAGAATCCGCTGCGGATCCCGCGGTCGGCGAAGTTACGTTCGAAGCGCCCGGTCTTGTCCACCGCGGCGGCGACCGGAACCAGCGCCACCTCGTCGTAGGCCGCGGCCCCGAACGCCCCGGTGAGCACGCTGCCCGAATGTTTGCGGAACTGGGTCATCACCCAGGGCCGCACCTGGCCGCTGGCGTCTGTCTCGGCATCGATCGGAGGGTGCTTCGCGACTGCAGTCATGACACAAAGACTACGTATCTGTGTCAACGTGTCAATAGTGCAGCGCGAGCAGACGTAAAGGCACCCGAAAACCCGCGGTTTTGGGTGCTTTTACGTCTGCTCGGCGGGAAGCTACGCGCCGTTATTGGGTCCGCCGGAGTTGGCGCCGGGGATGTCGGTGATCGGGAAGTTGGGCATCGGCGGCGGCGACGGGGTGGCCGGCAGCGACGGGATCTCCGCGGCCGGGATGTCGTGCAGGTCGTTGACCGGTGGACCGTTTTCCCGGCCGCCGTACACGCTGCCCGGCGCCCGCGGCCCCAGCAGCTGGCTGACCGTCACCAGGTGATAGCCGTTGGCCTTGAGCACCGGGATGAACTGGTACACCAGATCGACGGTGGACGAGTAGGTGTCGTGAAACAGGACCACCGAGCCCGGCTTGATCTGTGCCATCAGCACCGCGCGGGTGGCCGCGGTGTTGGCGTCGTTCATCCAGTCGAACGGGATGACGTCCCACAGAATGGCGGCCAGCCCGACCTTGGCGGCCTGTTGGTTGACGGCGTCGTTGGTAAGCCCCCCGGCGGGCCGCCACAGGGTCGGGGTCTGCCCGGTCGCGGCGACGATCGCGTCTTTGCCCTTGGCCAACTGGGCGGGGACGTCCTTGGCCGGGATCGCCGTCATATTGGGGTGTTCGAAGGTGTGGGTGCCCAGCTCCATGCCGGCGTCGGCGATCCGCTTGGCGCCGGCCGGGTTAGCCGCCACCTTGTTGCCGATCAGGAAAAACGTGGCCTTCGCGTCGTTGTCGGCGAGGATCCGCAGCAACCGGTCGGTGTAGGGCCCGGGTCCGTCGTCGAAGGTCAGGGCCACGCACTTGACCCGCGCGCAGTCCACCGTGTCGGCGTCGGCGCGTCGCACATGCCCGGTCAGCCCGCCGATCACCAGCACGGCCGCCGCGGCGGCGATCCCGGCCACCATCCGCCAGTACCGCCAGGACTGGTTGTCGGGTCTTTTGGCCACCCCGGCAGCCTACCGGCCGACCACCGACCGGCACTGACTCTGCGACCACCGGGCAGAAGTGCGAGTGGGGTGTCTGGTCAGCGCAGAGTCAACTCGGATTCACCCCGAAATCAGGGCAGCGTGGCGGGGTTGATCTCCTCCAGCATCTCGGTGACCAGCGCGGCGATCGGCGACCGTTCGCTGCGCAGCAACGTGACGTGGGCGAACAGCGGATGGCCCTTGAGTTTCTCGATGACGGCGGCGACCCCGTCGTGGCGGCCGACGCGCAGGTTGTCGCGTTGCGCGACGTCGTGGGTGAGCACCACCCGCGAGCCGGTGCCCAGCCGGGACAACACGGTCAGCAGCACGTTGCGTTCCAGCGACTGGGCCTCGTCGACGATGACGAACGAGTCGTGCAGGGAGCGGCCCCGGATGTGGGTCAGCGGCAGCACCTCGAGCATGCCGCGGGACAGCACCTCCTCGAGCACCGCCGGGCTGGCCAGGCCCTCCAGGGTGTCGAACACCGCCTGGGCCCAGGGGCCCATCTTGTCGCTCTCGCTGCCCGGCAGGTAGCCCAGATCCTGACCGCCGACGGCATACAGCGGGCGGAACACCACCACCTTGCGGTGGGTGCGTCGTTCCAGCACCGCCTCCAACCCGGCGCACAACGCCAGCGCGGATTTACCGGTGCCGGCCTTGCCGCCCAGCGACACGATGCCCACCGATTCGTCGAGCAGCAGATCCAGGGCCACCCGCTGCTCGGCGGAGCGGCCGCGCAGCCCGAACGCCTCCCGATCCCCGCGCACCAGTTGCACGCGTTTGGCGGCGTTGACCCGGCCCAGCGCATGCGAGCTGCCGCCGAGCAACCGGATCCCGGTGTGGCAGGGCAGGTTTCGCGCCGCGGCCAGATCGATCTCGCCCTCCGCGAACAGCGCGTCGATGTCTTCGGCGGCGGTTTCGATCTCGTCCATCCCGGTCCACCCGGAGGTGATGACGTCCTGGGCGTGGTATTCGTCGGCGGCCAACCCCACCGCGGCCGCCTTGACCCGCAGCGGGATGTCCTTGCTCACCAACGTGACCTGCCTGCCCTCGGCGGCCAGGTTGGCCGCGCAGGTCAGGATCCGGGAGTCGTTGCTGTCGGTGCGAAACCCGGCCGGCAACACCGCCGGATCGCTGTGGTTGAGCTCGACATGCAACCGACCGCCTTGTGTCCCAACGGGAATCGGTTGATCCAACCGGCCGTGTTCGAGCCGAAGGTCGTCGAGTAAGCGCAGCGCCTGACGGGCGAACCAGCCCAGTTCGTGGTGGTGACGTTTGGCTTCCAGCTCGCTGATCACCACCAGCGGGATGACGACTTCGTGTTCGGCGAACCGCGTGCACGCCCACGGATCGGACAGCAGCACGGAGGTGTCCAACACGTACGTCCGGATATCGGTCACGGAGCGCTCCTCGAGCGAATGACGCTCGTGCGGCCCCGCACGAGCCGGTCGGCGGGGGCAGCGGCAAAAGGACCGGGGCCGGTCCTGCCGTCGTCGCAACGGGAGGTGCCGCCCGGATAGCAGAGCATGTCGCTAGCCATCGCCTGCGACGCTACTCCGGTCGCCGTGTGCCCGCCGTGCAGGCGCGCCGTGGCGCAGGGCGCCAGCAGAAACGGGGTGCGGGGGTCAGGCGGTGACGAACTGCTGCAGCTCGGGCTGGTCGGCCAATCCCCAGGCGGTGATCCGCTCGGCGATGACCCGCCGCAGCTGGTCGGGCCCGAAGATGCCGTTTTCGGCCAGCGCCGCGACCTTGTCCCGGTAGGGCGTGATGTCGGCGCCGATGACGTCGAGCTCGGCGGCGCGGGCGGCGATCGCGGCGATCGTCTCGTCGCGGGTGTAGCCCAAGCAGTGGGTGACCAGGTTGGCGAAGAACTCCTCGTGGCGCTCCTCGTCGCCGGCGATCCGGTTCACCAGACCCTTGAGCACCGGCTCGTCGATCCGCTCGGCCAGATTCCGGCAGAACACGGCGTGGGCGCGTTCGAAGAACGCCATGAACACCAGGGTTTCCACCTGGCTGTAGTGGTCGGCGCGGTAGCCCTTCATCACGTGCTCGACACGGACCTGCTCGTTGGCGGCGGGGTCGATCTCCCGGGTTACCACCAGGTATTCGCGCAGCGCGATGGCGTGCAGGTGCTCTTCGGCGGTCCATCGGCCCAGCCAGCGACCCCACTGGTCCTCGAGGATGAAATGCTCGACGAGCTCGCGGTGGTAGCCGCCCAGGTTGTCCTTGGTGATGAGCAGGATTTCCAGCGCGTCGGTGATCAGCCGGGGCAGCTTGGCCTGCGTCGGGTCCCAGTCGCGTCCGCCCAGGAAGGCGAAGTTCTCACCCTGGTCGAACGGCACGTAGTCATGCGCGAACCAGGGGTCCTGGGAGTCGAGGTGGCGAACCATGTTCGAGGCGACGACCGGTTCGAGTTCGAGAATCAACGCATTAGCGACAGGTTTCTGTGCCATGGGGTAACTGTAACCCGAGTTCACATGTGTTCTGAAATTGGCTACGGCCACGACGGCCGTGTCGGGGATCACGCCGCGGTGGCCGCGCGCGACGAGTCCGGTGCGGCGGCTGGGGTTAGCGGCCGACCAGCGGCCAGTCCTCCAAACCGTCGTACAGCGGGAACTCCTGCGCCAGCCGGGTGACCCGAGCCCGCAGCGCGGCCACGTCGGCCCCGGAGCCTTGGGCCAGCGCGGTGGCGATGATGTCGGCGACCTCGGTGAACTCGGTGTCGCCGAAACCGCGGGTGGCCAGGGCCGGGGTGCCCACCCGCAGCCCCGAGGTGACCATCGGTGGACGCGGGTCGTTGGGGACGGCGTTGCGGTTGACCGTGATGCGACCTCGTGCAGCAGGTCTTCGGCCATCTGCCCGTCCAGCGGGGAGTCCCGCAGGTCCACCAGCACCAGGTGCACGTCGGTGCCGCGGCTGACCACCGACACGCCGGCCTTGGCCACGTCGGCGGCCAGCAGCCGGTCGGCGATGATCCGGGCGCCGGTCAGGGTGCGCTGCTGGCGCTCGGCGAACTCCGGTGTCCCCGCGATCTTGAGGGCGACGGCCTTGGCGGCGATGACGTGCATCAGCGGCCCGCCCTGTTGGCCGGGGAACACCGCGGAGTTGACCTTCTTGGCGTAGTCCTGCTTGCCGAGGATCAGGCCGGACCGCGCCCCGCCCAGCGTCTTGTGCACGGTGGTGGACACCAGCTGCGCGTGCGGCACCGGGGACGGGTGCAGGCCGGCGGCGACCAGGCCGGCGAAGTGGGCCATATCCACCCACAGCGCCGCGTCGACCTCGTCGGCGATGGAGCGGAACGCCGCAAAGTCGAGGGTCCTCGGGTAGGCCGACCAGCCGGCGATGATCACCTTGGGTCGAAACTCCAGGGCCTGGGCCCGCACCGCGTCCATGTCGATCAGATGCGTGCTCGGGTCCACCCCGTAGAAGGCGTTCTCGTACAGCTTGCCGGAGAAGTTCAGCCGCATGCCGTGGGTCAGGTGACCGCCGTTGGCCAGGTCCAGGCCCAGCAGCCGCTCCCCGGGCGCCATCAGCGCGGCCAGCACCGCGGCGTTGGCCTGCGCGCCCGAATGCGGCTGGACGTTGGCGAACTCGGCACCGAACAGCGCCTTGGCCCGGTCCCGGGCAATGTTTTCCACCACGTCGACGTGCTCGCAGCCGCCGTAGTAGCGCCGGCCCGGCAGACCCTCGGCGTACTTATTGGTCAGCACGCTGCCCTGCGCCTGCAGCACCGACCGCGGCACGAAGTTCTCCGAGGCGATCATCTCCAGGGTGTCGCGCTGGCGGCCGAGTTCCTTGCCCAGCAGGTCGGCGATATCGGGGTCGACCTCGGCCAGCGGGGCAGACATCACGGACGTGGTGGTTTCGGGTGCTGCAGTCACGGGTTCCAGTCTGGCATGCGCAACCGACGAAGCGGGGGGCACGTTAGAACACCCAGCTGCCGGAGGGCTGCAGGACGAATCCCTGATTGCGAGCGGGATCGATGCACGCGATCAACTGGTTCGCCCCGACCACACAGGTCGCGTTACCGGATTCGAGCTTCTGCCCGGCGTCCAGCGCGGGGACGAGGGGGGATGGAAAGGGTGGGCACTGCCCCCAATGCCGGTCGAAAACAAACTGGGATGAAACCGGCAGCGGGTAGACGCGGGCGCATCCCGCACCGCCGTTGTCGGGGACCGAATCGGGGATGCCGGGAATATTGCCCGAGCAGGTGATGCCCGACCACGCGAAGGTGTCGTTTTCCATGGCCTTCGGGAAGTAATTCCACATGCACAGCACGCCGTCGGAGGTGGCGAAGCGAAGCACGGTTTCCATCGGGCCGTTGCCGCCGGTGACGCCTCCCTGGAGGTATCCGAAGTGGCCCTGCGGATCCACCGACGTGAAGGCGTCGACGTCGGGGAATCCGGCTGGTGCCGCGGTGGCCGGCGGCGCGGTGACGAGCGCGCCGAGAACGACGGCGACGGCCGCGACGAACTTGGCAGTCATACGACACCCCCTCCACCCCGTCCCACGCCGGAGTGTAGCGGCGCGGCTACAACGTCAGCCCCGGATACAACGGATTGGCGGCCAGCAGTTCCGCGGCGGCGGCGTGCACCCGCTCGGCGGTGCCGTCGGCCAGCGTGTACTTGGCCTTCGATGAACCCGTCGGCGACGTGTTCTTCAGCACGTCGACCACCAGCTCGGCAACCCGGTCGAACTCGGCGGTGCCCAAACCGCGGCTGGTCAGCGCCGGGGTGCGACCCGGATGCCGCTGGTGTACCAGGCGCCGTTGGGGTCGGCGGGAATCGCGTTGCGGTTGGTGACGACGCCGGCGTCCAGCAGCGCCGATTCGGCCTGCCGCCCGGTGACCCCGAACGCGGTCACGTCCAGCAGCACCAGGTGGTTGTCGGTGCCGCCGGTGACCAGCCGCGCACCGCGCCGTAGCAGGCCGTCGGCCAGCGCCTTGGCGTTGTCGGCCACGTGTTGGGCGTAGGTACCGAAGGCCGGTTGGCGGGCTTCGGCCACGCCACCGCCTTGGCGGCCATCACGTGCGCCAG
>PPEA01000137.1 GCA_002967005.1 Mycobacterium talmoniae | reverse complement strand
CTGTGGGCGGTGTTCGCCGTCCTCACCAAGGGGGTTGTCGCCCAGCTCGGTCACGGCCCCGTGGCGGCGCTCCGGACACCCGAGCTGTATGTCTGGGTGCTGGTCGCGCTGGGGGGGTTTCGCGTGGGAACAGTCCGCGTTCCGGGCCGGCGCTCTGACCGCGTCGATGCCGACCCTGGAGGTGTCTCAGCCGGTGGTGGCGGCCGTGCTGGGGGTGGTCGTGCTCGGTGAGACGCTGAACACCGATCACGCCGCAATGGCCGCCCTGGCGGTGGCGGCGCTGGTGATGGCGCTGGCCACCGTCGAACTCGCGCGCGGTGACGCGGTCGCGACGCATTCGCGGGTTCGGGCCTTGTTGCACCGCAGCGCCGCGCAACACGAGGGGGCGGAGCCGTCGACCCCGGCGATGGCCAACAACGGCCAGCCACATCGGTAACGGTCGCCCCAAACGCCAACCCGGTAGCCGCGGCTGCAAGACTGGCAGCCATGCCGCGGCCTAACGAGCCGAGCCCCTATGTGGAGTTCAACCGCAAAGAATGGCGTGCGCTGCGCATGTCGACGCCGCTGCCGCTGACCGAGGAAGAGGTGCTCGCGCTGCGCGGGCTCGGTGAGCAGGTCAACCTCCGCGAAGTCGAAGAGGTGTACCTGCCGCTGGCCCGGTTGCTGCACCTGCAGGTCGCCGCCCGCCAGCGCCTGTTCGCCGCCACCGCGGAGTTCCTCGGCGAGCCGCCGAAGAATCCGGACCGGCCGGTGCCGTTCATCATCGGGGTGGCCGGCAGCGTGGCCGTCGGCAAGTCGACCACGGCGCGTCTGTTGCAGGCGCTGCTGGCCCGCTGGGATCACCACCCGCGGGTGGACCTGGTGACCACCGACGGGTTCCTCTACCCCAACACCGAGCTGGAACGGCGAAACCTCATGCACCGTAAGGGGTTTCCGGAAAGCTACAACCGTCGGGCGTTGATGCGGTTCGTGACGTCGGTGAAATCGGGGTCCGACTACGCCTGCGCGCCGGTGTATTCGCACCTGCACTACGACATCGTCCCGGACGCCAAGCAGGTGGTCCGCCACCCCGACATCCTGATCCTGGAGGGCCTCAACGTCTTGCAGACCGGGCCGACGCTGATGGTGTCGGACCTGTTCGACTTCTCGCTGTATGTGGACGCCCGGATCGAGGACATCGAGCACTGGTATGTGTCCCGGTTTCTCACCATGCGCTCCACCGCGTTCGCCGACCCGGCGTCGCACTTCCACCACTACGCCGCGCTGAACGATCAGCAGGCCGTGGTCGCCGCCCGGGACATCTGGCGCTCGATCAACCGCCCCAACCTGGTCGAGAACATCCTGCCCACCCGGCCGCGGGCCACCCTGGTGTTGCGCAAGGACGCCGACCATTCCATCAACCGGCTGCGGCTGCGCAAGCTGTAAGGCCGGTGCGCCGAACGTGGGGTTAATCCACGCTGCGGGCTCGCGGGCGGGACCCAACCCCACACTCGGCGCACCCGGCCGCCTTACCGTGCCGGGCGCGGGGCGGCCGTGACGAACGCGGCGATGGCCTCGGCGGTGAACTCCGGTTGGTCTTCGGACACGAAGGTGTAGGCGTCCGGCACCTCCACCAGGTGCGCGTCGGGCAGCAGCTCGGCCCAGCGTTGGGCGTGCGCGAAGGGGAAGAACGGCGCCTTCCGCGGCCACAGCAGCAGCACCGGTTTACCGAAGCCGCGCAACACCTCCGCGGCGGCCAGGGTGTCGTGGTAGTCGATGCCGCGCAGGAAGGTGCGAGGTCGCGTCGGACACCGCGGTCGGCGATGACCGGCCGCAGCCAGCCGGCGGCAACCTCCCGCGGAATCGGCCGTTTGGCCAGCGTCGCAAAGGACAGCCGTTGCAGCGCGCGCAGCCGCAGCAACTGGGCGCTGAGCGTCATCAGGCCCGGCACCCGCGGCACGTGTTGCAGCATCCGCAGCGAAGGCGGCAAGAAGTTGTCGAACGAATCGCACGGCGTCAACACGACCCGAGCGACGCGCGGGGAGCCCTGGGCCAACATCAGTTGGGTCACCGCGCCGCCGGTGTCGTTGGCGACCACCGTCACCTCGTCGAGTTCGAGTGCGTCGAGGAATTCGGCGATGAGTCGCGCGACCCCGTGCGGGCTCAGGTCGGCGCCGGCGCGCATCGAATGCGGGTGGGCGCCCAGCGGCCAATCCGGTGCCAGGCACCGGAACCGGCCGTCGAGGGCCGGGATGACCTTGCGCCACAGCGACGCGTTGACCAGCAGTCCGTGCACGAACAGGATCGGTGGGCCATCACCGCTGTCGTGGTAGCGGATCCTTCCGGCGGACAGGTCGATCTCGGGCATGGCAGGTTGCTCCAATCGTCGGGCTCGGTGATCGCTGCGGGAAGGCCGGCGCGGGGCCGCGCGCCGCAAACCTCTGACGGCGGCGCCGCACCGGCGGGGCGGGGGTCACGCCAGACGGCGCACCCCGAGGTACTGCAGCAGCGCGAAGAACGCCGTGTACACGCCGG
>PPEA01000136.1 GCA_002967005.1 Mycobacterium talmoniae | reverse complement strand
GGCGGCCAGGCTGGTGAACAGCAGGACCGTCAGCACGGATTGCGCGCTGCCGGTGAGCGCCAACGCGACCAGCGCCTGACCGCCGAAGGCCACCGCGACCACGCTGGTACCCACACAGGAGCGCAGCATGTCCGCGCGCAGCGCCTGGCCCTCGTCGAAGGCGTCCCACAACGCCACCGCCACCCCCAGCAGCAGCACGTCGAACCCGGTCGAGGCCAGCGCCAGCCCGCTGGGCACCAGGCCCAGCGGGATGACCAGGATGGCGTTGGCGAGCGCGAAGAACAGGGTGGCGACCACCGCGACCCCGACGACGCTGACCGGCTGCGCGGGCCGGAGTAGGGCCTTGACCATCGCGCCCAGCGTCGACACCGAAATCACCGCGCACATCACCCAATGCCCCGCCCGCAGCGGAGGTTCGACGCTGCCGGCCATCGCCGCACCTAGCAGCGTCAACGCCGCGGCGGCGCCGACGAGCAGCAGCTCGCGGGTGCGCGCCCGGGTGCTATCGCAGGGTCGGGACAGCTCGAGCAGCACCGCAAACCACGCCACGCCGGGAACCGCGACCAGATAGACCTCCAGGTGGCTGAGCGCCGCCAGGTGGGTGACCACCCGGATCGCGTCGGCGGCCACCACCACCGCGAACCCGCACAACCCGACCGCGGCCAACACCAGCACCGGTTTGCGCGGGTCGCGGGCCAGCAGGTACAGCCCGAGCCACCAGCTCAACGTGAACACCAGCGCCGACAGCGCAGCCATGAATTCAGTGTGGCACGGCGGCGCCAGCCCGCGGAAAAAGCGTCAGCGGCCGTAGCGGCGGTGCCGCAGGCTGTAATCCCGCAGCGCGCGCAGGAAGTCGACCCGGCGAAACGCCGGCCAGTGCGCCTCGGTGAACCACATCTCCGAGTACGCGCTTTGCCACAGCAGGAAACCGGACAGTCGCTGCTCCCCCGAGGTGCGGATGACCAGGTCGGGGTCCGGCTGACCCGAGGTGTACAGGTTCTCCGAAATGGCGTCCACGGTGACCGCGTCGACGAGCTCCTCGGCGGTGGCGCCGTTGGCCAGCTCCTTGTTCAGCAGGGCCCGCACCGCGTCGGTGATCTCCTGCCGCCCGCCGTAGCCGACCGCGACGTTGACATGGAAGCTGCCGTTCTTCCCCCGCGTGGAGGCGACGGCGTCCCGCAACCGGCGCGCGGGCTCTTCCCCGATGAGCTCCAGGTCCCCCACCGTGCGCACACTCCAGCGGTTGACGGGGGCGCAGATCTCCTCGACGACGTCGGTGATGATCTCGATGAGGGCGGCCAGTTCGGTGCGGTCGCGCTGCAGGTTTTCGGTGGACAGCAAATAGACGGTGGCCATCTCGATGCCGGCCTCTTGGCACCAGCGCAGCATCTCGGCGATCTTGGCCGCACCCATCCGGTAGCCGTAGCTGACGTCGTCGTATCCGGCGTCGCGGGCCCAGCGCCGGTTGCCGTCACACAGCACGGCGATATGGCGGGGCAGCACCGACTTCGACGCCGCCAGATCCTGCCGCAACCGCATCTCATAGAGCCGGTACAGCGGCTCCTTGAGGCGCGCCGGGATGATCTCCACGACAATCCACACTACTGTGATGGGCAAGATTTACCGGCGATCAAGGTGCGAGTCAGGAGGGATATGAGCGCCCAGACCGGCACCCTCGAAACGCCGGGGCCCGAAACCTCGCCCCCCGATGTCACCTTGCCCCACGTCAAGCCGCGGGCCCGCGGGTGGATTCACCTGGTCTCCGCGGTGGTGGCACTGGCCGCCGGCGCCACGCTGATCTCGGTGTCCTGGCCGCTGGCCGGGCTGGCGGCCGGGTTATCGACCTTCGTCTACACCATTTCTGTGGTGGGGATGTTCGCGGTGAGCGCCACCTACCACCGCATCACCTGGAAAACGGTGGCCGCCCGGATCCGGATGAAGCGAGTCGATCACGCGATGATCTTCGTGTTCATCGCCGGCACCTACACCCCGTTCGCGGTGTTGGCGATGCCGCCCAGCACCGGGCTCTTGGTGCTGGCCATTGTGTGGGGCGGTGCGCTCGCCGGGGTGTTGCTGAAGTTGTGTTGGCCGACCGCGCCGAAATGGGTGGGCGTGCCGCTGTACCTGATGCTCGGCTGGGTCTCGGCGTTTTTCATCGCGGTCATCCTGCACAACGCGGGGGTGGCGGCGATGGTGCTGCTCACCGTCGGCGGCGCGCTGTACAGCATCGGCGCCATCATGTACGCACTGCGGTGGCCCGACCCGTGGCCCCGAACGTTCGGCTATCACGAGTTCTTTCACGCCTGCACGGCGGTGGCCGCGATCTGCCAGTACATCGCGATCTGGTTCGCCGCCCTGTACTAAGGCTTCTGAAGCGCGAGCAGACGCAAAAGCCCCCTTTCGGGCCGAAAAAGGGGGCTTTGCGTCTGCTCGCGGGGACTGCTCGCGGGGACGCCCGCCGGCTACAGCTGGGTGACGTTGTCGGCGGACCAGTAGGCCTTCATCGCGGCGATCTTGCCGTCGTCGCCGAACACCATCACGTCGATCGGCTCGATGAGCATCCGGTGCTCGCCGGCGGTCACGGTCAGCCGAAACTGGAACGCCGCCTCGTTGCCGGCCACCCGCAGCGTCACCAACTCGCAGTCCCGCTCGGCGCCCTCCACCGCGGCGTAGAAGCCGCGGATCGCTTGCCGGCCGATGTGGACCTCGCCGCCCACCGGGTCCTCCACGGTGGCGTCGTCGGCGTACAAGCCGGCGATATCCTCGGCGCTGCCCTTGGCGACCAGCCCGATGTAGCGGTTGACGGTCTCGGTGATGTGTTCGGCACTCGGCATGGGACGCAACGCTACTACTGCGGCACACCCAGGGCGCTAGCCAGTTCCGGTGCGGTGCTGACCGGCAAGTCGCACACCCGGCCGCGGCAGACGTAGGCCGCGTCGGCCCCGGCCACCCGGTCCCGGCCCGCCAGCAACTCCGACGAGTCCAACTGG
>PPEA01000135.1 GCA_002967005.1 Mycobacterium talmoniae | reverse complement strand
TGGCAGCTACTGGCGCTGCAACAGGTAGCTGCGCGCCTGGAAGCGGGCCGCGAACCTGCCCGCGAATCTGTTGTCGGGGTCCACTGCGGTTCATCCGCGCCGCCAGCAGCGCGGTGCCCACCCGCTCGAAGCGTGCGGTGTCGTCGGGGTCGACCGGCAGCTGCAGCACCGACGCGCCGTGCTCGAACGTCCCCTCCCGGGTGACACCGAAAACCTCCGCCGCCCAACGCCCGTCGGCGTCACCGAGCACCTCGACCAGCTGAGCCGGCGTCCAGACGTAGGTGGAGCCCTCCTTACCGGCGGCGTCGGCGTCCAGCGAGGAGGTGAACATGTCGGCGTCGGCCAGCTCGACCAGCAGAAACCGGGCGGTCTGCTCGGCCACCCGCCGCGCCAGCGGGTCCCCGGTGCGCCGGGCCCAGTGCGCGTACACCCGCAGCAACAGCGCGTTGTCATACAGCATCTTCTCGAAATGCGGTACCACCCAGGCGTTGTCGACGCTGTAGCGGGCGAATCCGCCGGCCAGCTGATCGTAGATCCCGCCGCGGGCCATGGCGGTGCCGGTGCGGGCGACGGCCCGCAGCGCGGCGGCCGATCCGGTGCGTTCATGGTTGCGCAACAACGCTTCCAGCAGCGCCGACGGCGGGAACTTCGGTGCGTTGCCGAATCCGCCGCGCACGGTGTCCTCGTCGCGCAGCGCGGTCGCGGTCGCGTCGTCGCACAAATCCGGATCGATCGCCGGCCCGCCGCCGGGCAGCCCGGAGGCCATCGAGCGCAGCTCGGTGGCGATGTGGTCGGAGGCCTGCTCGACCTCGCCGCGACGGTTGCGCCAGGTGTTGGTGACCGCCGAGAGCAGCTCCAAAAACGCCGGTTTCGGGTAGTAGGTGCCGCAGAAGAACGGTCGGCCGTCGGGGGTCAGAAAACAGGTCATGGGCCACCCGCCGTGCCCGGTGAGCGCCACGGTGGCGTTCATGTAGACCGCGTCGAGGTCGGGCCGCTCTTCACGGTCGACCTTGATGCAGACGAAGCCGTCGTTCATCGCCGCGGCGACCTCGTCGTCCTCGAACGACTCATGCGCCATCACATGGCACCAGTGGCAGGCGGCATAGCCGACCGACAGCAGGATCGGCACGTCCCGGTCGACGGCCTCGGCCAACGCGTGCGGCGTCCACTCCTGCCAGTGCACCGGGTTGTCGGCGTGCTGACGCAGGTAGGGGCTGGTGGAGTTGTCCAGACGATTGGCCACCCCCCTACGTTAATCGTGTTCGGCGGCGAGGTCAGCAAGACCGGGCCCCGACGAGGCGTGCGGCCCCGCCCGTCCGGACCGTAACCAGATCGGAAACTGTGGCTGAAATCTTGCGTTCAGGCCCGGATCAGCCCGTTTGCTGACGTGCCATCTTGTTAGCGTGGACGGCGGCATTTTTGGCGGGCCGCGGGCAGCGACGGCATCGTGTCACCGGAACGACCGAAGGAATCTGATTGCGAATCAATCGGTTTGGTGTCGCGTTGAGCATCCTGACCGTCGGCGCCACGCTCCTGTCCGGGTGCGGCGGCGACCCCGGCGCCACCGGCGACGGCGCACCGGCACACTCGGTGGCCTGCGGCGGCAAGACGATCCTCAAAGCCAGCGGTTCGACCGCCCAAGAACACGCCATGACCCGTTTCGTGAAGGCGTTCCAACACGCCTGCCCGGGCCAGTCGCTGAATTACGTTGCCAATGGTTCCGGCGCCGGAGTTGGCGAATTTATGCGCAAGAAAACGGATTTCGGTGGATCCGACTCGCCGCTGAGCAAGGACGAATACACCCAAGCAGAACAGCGGTGCGGCTCGTCGGCGTGGAACCTGCCGATCGTATTCGGCCCCATCGCCATCGCCTACCACGTCACCGGGCTGACGTCGTTGAACCTCGACGGTCCCCTCGCGGCCAAGATCTTCAACGGGGACATTACGAGCTGGAACGATCCCGCGATCCAGGTGCTGAACCCCGGTGCCCCCTTGCCGGCCGAACCGATTCGGTTGGTATTCCGCGGCGACGAGTCGGGCACCACCGATAACTTCCAGCGATACCTCGACACCGCGGCGGGCGGCGCGTGGGGCAAAGGCGCCGGAAAGACGTTCAACGGCGGTGTCGGGCAGGGCGTCGCGGGCAGCGACGGCGCCGCCGCGGCCGTCCAGCGCACCGAGGGATCGATCAGCTACACCGAGTGGTCGTTCGCCCAGCGGCAACACCTGACCATGGCCAACATCATCACGTCGGCCGGCCCGGACCCGGTCGCGATCAGCAGCGACTCGGTGGGGAAGACGATCTCTGCGGCCTGGTTCCTCGGTGAGGGCAACGACCTGGCCCTCGACACCATCTCGTTTTACCGGCCAAACCAGCCCGGCGCCTACCCGATCGTGCTGGCGACCTATGAGATTGTGTGCTCGAAGTACCCCGATGCGCGCGTCGGTGCGGCCGTCAAGGCGTTCCTGCAGAGCACGATCGACGCCGGACAGCTTGGCTTGGCCGAGCACGGCTATGTCCCCGTTCCCGACGAGTTCAAGTCGCGCCTGTCGACCGCGGTCAACGCCATCGCGTTCTGAGGGCCCGACACGGCGTCGATCCCCAATGTTCCTCGGCTTTTTTCACCGTCGTCAACACAATGTTCCGCAGGTTTTCCGGCGGTAATCGACGTTTGGCGTCATGGAGTTCATGGCGCTGCCGCCGGAGGTCAGCTCAGCGCTGATTCACTCGGGACCCGGCGCGGGATCACTGCTGGAGGCTTCCGCGGCGTGGCAGCGACTGGGCACCAATCTGGAGGAAGCCGCCGCCGATTGTGGCGCGACGTTGTCGTCGCTGACCGGCAGCTGGCATGGCCCGTCGTCGACGGCGATGGTCCGCGCCGTCGAGCCCTACCTGACCTGGCTGCGCAGCACCGCACAGCACTGCCAGCAGGTCGGGTCCGCCGCGCAGGCCGCCGCGGCGGCATTCAACGCGTTTCGGGCGGCGGTGGTACCCGCCGCGCAGGTCGCGGCGAACCGGACGCGACGGGCGCAGCTGTTGGCCAGCAACCGGTTCGGCAGCAATGTTGCGGCGATCGCGGAAACCGAAGACCAATACCAGCGGATGTGGACGCACAACTCGGCGGCGATGAGCCGCTATCAGGCCGCCTCGACGCAGGCGGCCACGCTGCCGCAGCTCGCCGCCCCGGCGTCGATCACCCAGCCGACCGGGCTCACCGCGCAAGCCGGGGCGCGCCGGCGGCGGCGTCCACCTCGTCGGCGGCTTCGGCGTTGGCGTCGGCGGCCGACTTCGACCCCAACAGCGGCTGGTTTGGACTGGCGAACACCTACGCCAACCAGTTCGTCTCGTCCGGATTTCCGATCAACCTGCTCAGCTATCTGGCGCAGAACACGTCGGCCCAACGCTGCAAAGCGTGGACAGCTCGATCGGCCAGGGGCTGTTGGAGGGTGCGGCGGCCCTGGCCGCCGGAAGCCTTGGGCGCGTTGGGCGC
>PPEA01000134.1 GCA_002967005.1 Mycobacterium talmoniae | reverse complement strand
AGTGGGTGCCAGCCGTGCCCGCAGCTCGCGGCGCACCGGGGCGGGCGCGGTGACGCCGCGCAACCCGGCGAAGACCACGGTGTGGATGCGTTCGGCCGGCACCAAAAACAGCGCCCGGCGTAGCGTTCGGTACGCCACCTACTGCTCCGGCCGGTCGGCTAGGCCGTGGCTTTTCCTGCGGCGCAACAACACTCGCCGGCTCCCGTCGGTGTACAGCCGCACCCGGGTCAGTTCCCAGCCGCGGTACTCGGCTTCGATGGACAGCCGGGTGGACGCGCTGATCCGGGTCACCTCCGGCGGCAGCCGCAGCGGCACCCATTCGTAGTCGTCGGACAGTTCGTTGTCCCACTCCGCGGGCAACCGGCCCCGCCGAGCGGCGGTCAACGTGGGCCCGCCGCGTGCTCGATCACCTGGACCCCGACGCCGGCCCCGGACAGCACGTACAGCGTTCCCGACGCGTCGTCGAAGGCCAGCAGGTTGGGTTGCCGCACGGTTGGGTACCGTACCTTTTCCACAGGGATTCCGGTGCTCAGATCGTAACCAATGACGGTGTTGGTGCCGGTCTGCGACACCCACGCCAACGCGGCCGAACCGGCCAGACCGTAGGGGGCGTCCGGCACCGGATAGGCCTGCCGCAAGATCAGCGGGTCGACCCCGTACACCAGCAGCTGGCCGCCGCCGCTGTCGGCGGGCAGTGGCTGGCGCAAACGCAAGCAGCAGAAGTACGAAGACCTCGAGTACGGCTTGGAACTCCGGGGGCCGGTGATGCCGCGACCGCCGTCGGCGGGCTAGGCAAGCCCCCGGACCGGACGAGGCTACCCGGAATGCCGCGGGCAGAACGCGCTAATGCTGACGCCGACAAAGAACCCGGCGTGGTAGCCGTCCAGCCTGCTGTTGTTCATGACGTCGGAGACCACGTCGCTTTTCTGCCTGCCGAGATCGAGTTCATCGCAGACCTCGTGGCCGGCAATGATCGCGGATTGCCCGGACGCGAAGTCGATGCCGCGGGTCTTCAACGCCGTCAGAAAGTTGTTGTCGACGGCGTCGGCGTGCGCCCTCGGGGCCACCGCGGCGACCAGGCTCAGCAGCGCGACCATCAGGGCAGGGCCGGCCAGGACGGACCGCGGACGACGGCACGCCCCCACCCGGATAGTCGTCATCCCTGAACCTCTCTTGCTCAGCAAGAAGCGCAAGCGCGAGCCGCGGACACGGCGATCATCGCATGCCCCAACGGAACTGGCACGGCGCTGCAACGGCGCACCGTCGAGTGTTCACGTCGCGGACACGCGCCGTGCGGTCCACGTCGACACACCGGTCACCGGCGCGGGTGTGGGCCGCGCTTAGCCGGCCGGCTCCGGCGGGGATTCCTTCGGCTCGTCACCGTCACCGTCGGTGGGGTCGACCGTGCCCTCGTCGGCGGCTTGATCCGGTTCCGGGTTTTCCGGGTCGAAGGATTCCGGGACCTTCTTGAGCTGCCGGTTCATCGACCACACCAGCAGGAACGTGCCGATGAGCAGCAACACGATGACCAGCAGGCCGAACGGGCTGGCTTTGCCGAAGTCCGGCCCGGTGTTGCGCGGTGCGTCGTCGGCGAGCACACCGAGCGCCGTGACAAGTGCGTGGTTCACAGGTCGGCCTCGATTCCAGCGAACAGATCGGTCTCGGGCAGGTGCGCGGGCACCCGCGAGCGGGCCAGCTCGAATTCCTCGGTCGGCCACAGCCGCTGCTGCCAGCCGATCGGCGCGGCGAAGAAGTCGCCCTTGGGGTCGATCTGGGTGGCGTGCGCGCGCAGCGCATCATCGCGTCGGTCGAAGTAGTCCGCGCACTCCACCCGCGTGGTCACCCGGTCGGCGAACATGTCGTGCTGGGGATCCCAGTGCGCCAGCCACTTCTCGAACGGGCCCTGTTGACCGTGTTTGGCGAACTCGTCTTGCAGCAGCTGCATCCGCTGCCGCAAAAAGCCGTGGTTGTAGTACAGCTTGGACACCGTCCACACCGGCCCGGCGTCCGGGAAGCGCCGGTAGTCGCCGGCCGCCTCATAGGCGGCGACCGACACCTGGTGGCAGCGGATGTGGTCGGGGTGCGGGTAGCCGCCGTTCTCGTCGTAGGTGGTCATCACGTGCGGGCGGAACTCCCGCACCACCCGCACCAGCGCCTCGGTGGCGACCTCCAGCGGCACCAGCGCGAAACAGTCCTCGGGCAGCGGCGGCGGCGGGTCGCCGTGGGGTAAACCCGAGTCGACGAAACCCAGCCAGGTGTGCTCGACGCCCAGGATCTCGGCGGCCTTGGCCATCTCGTCGCGGCGGATCTCGGCGATCCGGCCGTGCACATCGGGCAGGTCCATGGCCGGGTTGAGGATGTCGCCGCGTTCACCGCCGGTCAACGTCACCACCAGCACCCGATGTCCCGCGTCGGCGTACCGGGCCAGGGTGGCCGCGCCCTTGCTGGACTCGTCGTCCGGGTGGGCGTGTACTGCCATCAACCGCAGTTCGCTCACGTGCGTTGTACCTGTTCCGTCTGCCATTTGCTGGGCGTGTGGCCTTATAGTTCCAGAAAGTTCTGGTCCCCATAGTTTCACCCTGTCGTCCACGCCCGGAAATCCGACCTATGACCACGCAGAGGGGCGACGGCCCCGCCCCCCGCCCGGACAACCGCTACGGGCGTGCCCGGCTGTCCCGGAGCACCCGGCGCCGGGTGATCATCGCGCTGGCGGTGTTGACGGTGGCGGCCGCCACCGTCGTCGCCGTGATCGGCTACCAGCGGCTGGGCACCGGCGACGTCAAGGGCACACTGGCCGGCTATCGGCTGATCGACGACGAAACCGTGTCGGTGACGATCAGCGTGACCCGGTCGGACCCGTCCCGGCCGGTGGACTGCATTGTGCGGGCCCGCGCCAAGGACGGCAGCGAAACGGGTCGCCGGGAAGTGCTGGTCGGACCGTCGGAGCAGGAAACCGTCCAGGTCACCACCACGGTGAAATCCAGCAAACCGCCGGTGATGGGCGACGTCTACGGCTGCGGCACCGACGTCCCCGACTACCTACGGGCCCCCTGAGCACGCATTCACCATCGTCGAGCCGCCGCGGTGGTACCCTAAGCGGATACACGGTTCCATGCTGGGGCCGTGTATTGCTGCATTAGTGCGCGGTATCCGGGGTACTCCGCACTGGTTCGGCGATACACGCGGCCGCCACCGCAGTGCCCCCGGCAGCTGGACCCAAGCCCGCCCACCGAATATCGCGGGACCGACGACACAAGGAGCGCGACGAGATGACGGACACACAGGTGACCTGGCTGACGCAGGAGTCACATGACCGGCTCAAGGCCGAGCTCGACCAGCTGATCGCGAATCGTCCCGTGATCGCCGCGGAGATCAATGACCGCCGCGAGGAGGGCGACCTGCGCGAAAACGGCGGCTATCACGCGGCCCGCGAGGAGCAGGGCCAGCAGGAAGCCCGCATCCGTCAGCTGCAGGAGCTGCTCAACAACGCCAAGGTCGGCGAGGCGCCCACCCAGTCGGGGGTGGCGCTGCCCGGGTCGGTGGTGAAGGTCTACTACAACGGCGACGAGTCCGACACCGAAACGTTCCTGATCGCCACCCGCCAAGAGGGCGTCAACGACGGCAAGCTCGAGGTGTATTCGCCCAACTCCCCGCTCGGTGCTGCGCTGATCGACGCGAAGGTCGGCGAGACCCGCAGCTACACGGTGCCCAACGGCAACACCATCAAGGTGACCTTGGTCAGCGCCGAGCCGTACCACGAATAGTCCTCGCGGAGCACGAAGGTTAGGCCAGTTACTTTCCGCTGATGGCGCGGATTGCCGAGGAACTCCTCCTGCTGTTGTTGGACAATGCGTCCGCGCAGCCCGTGCTGGATCGGATTCGTCGCGACCGTGTCCTGACCGCCGCGGTGTTGCTGGACCTGGCCCACGCCTGCCAGATCCGGCCCGCGGTGGACGGGGAACCGGCGGAAGCCGGTCGGCTGGTGGTGTTGGCCGGCTCGGCCCCGGTCGACCCGGTGGGGGTGGCCGCCCTGCAGCTACTGCTGCGTCGCCCGCTGCGACCCGCCGACGCGATCGCCAAACTCCGGCGTTCCATCCCGGACCTGCTGATGGTGCACCTGGAGCGCACCGGCCAGGTGCACCAGGTGCGGCTGAACGGCACGCGGTTGCGGCGGTCGTACTCGTGGCCGCTGACCGACCGGGCCCGGGTGGGCTCGCGCGCGCGGCGATGCTGGCGGCGCTGTTCGATCACGAGTGCCCGGATCCCGCGACGGCCGCCATCATCTCGCTGCTGCACACCGTCGACGGGTTGGACGCGTTGCTGAGCCTCAACGACCGCGGCTGGACGTGGGTGCGTGACCGGGCCGGGGAAATCGCGAGCGGCGGTTGGGTCAACGGGTCCGAGCCCGACCTGCCGGAGTTCAACCTGGCGGTGACGATGGCGGCCGTCCGCCAAGCCCTGTAATAGGACCCGAGGCCGGGCCCTGTCCCCCACGAGCAGACGCAAATTCGCATAAATCGTGGCCGCCGAATGCGATTCTGCGTCTGCTCGGCGGAGGGCGCAGCTAGCTCAGGGCCTGCTCCAGGTCGGCCAGCAGGTCGGTGACGTCCTCGATGCCCACCGACAGCCGCACCAAATCGTCGGGGACCTCCAGTTGCGAACCGGCCGTCGACGCGTGGGTCATCGCCCCCGGGTGCTCGATCAGCGACTCCACCCCGCCCAGCGATTCGGCCAGGATGAACACCTCGGTGTCCGCGCACAGCTTTTCGGCGGCCGGCCGGCCGCCGCGCATCCGCACCGACACCATGCCGCCGAAGCCGCGCATTTGGCGGGCGGCCACGTCGTGGCCGGGATGGTCGGGCAGGCCCGGGTACAGCACCGTGCTCACCGCCGGATGCGCGGCGAGGAACTCCGCGACCGCCGCAGCGTTCTCGCTGTGCCGCTGCATGCGCAGCACCAGCGTCTTCAGGCCGCGCAGCGTCAGGTAGGCGTCGAACGGGCCGGGCACCGCACCGGCCCCGTTTTGCAGGAAGCCGAACGCGGCGTCCAACTCTTCGTCGTTGGTGACCAGCGCGCCGCCCACCACGTCGGAGTGGCCGCCGATGTATTTGGTGGTGGAGTGCAGCACGATGTCGGCGCCCAGGGTCAGCGGCTGCTGTAGCGCCGGGGAGGCGAACGTGTTGTCCACCAACACCTTCGCTCCGGCGTTTCGGCCGATCGCGGCGATGGCTTCAACGTCACCGATCGACAGCAGCGGGTTGGTGGGCGTCTCCACCCAGATCAGCCGGGTGGCCGGGGTGATCGCCGCGCGCACCGCGTCGACGTCGGACAGCGCGACCGGCGTGTAGGCCACCCCCCATTCGGTGAACACCTTGTCGATCAGGCGGAAGGTGCCGCCGTAGGCGTCGTCGGGGATGACCAGGTGGTCGCCGGGGCGCAGCACCGCGCGCAGCGCGCAGTCGCTGGCGGCCATCCCGGAACCGAACGCGCGGCCGAA
>PPEA01000133.1 GCA_002967005.1 Mycobacterium talmoniae | reverse complement strand
CACCCGGCTGCTGGCGATGTCGCGGCTGCGGCGCCGACCCACCACCGGGGTGCCCGCGCCCGTCGTCCCCGCCGACCGGTAACGGTCGTCTCCGGAGCCCCCTAGTTCGGCCCGGTTGGTCGCCGGACTAGATTCGGGCCAGCGGTTCTACCTGAACCCACACCGCGAAAAGGAGCCGTCGTGCCGGAAGCCGTCATCGTCTCAACTGCTCGTTCGCCGATCGGCCGGGCCGGCAAGGGCTCGCTGGTCAGCATGCGGCCCGATGACCTGGCCGCCCAGATGGTGCGCGCCGCGCTGGACAAGGTGCCGGCGCTCGACCCACACCAGATCGACGACCTGATGATGGGCTGCGGCCAGCCCGGCGGGGCCGCCGGCTACAACATCGGGCGCGTGGTCGCAGTGCAGCTCGGCTACGACTTCCTGCCGGGCACGACCGTGAACCGGTACTGCTCGTCGTCGCTGCAGACCACCCGGATGGCATTCCACGCGATCAAGGCCGGTGAGGGCGACGCGTTCATCTCCGCCGGGGTCGAGACCGTCTCGCAGTTCGGTATCGGTGCCGCCGACGGCGCCCCGAACAGCAAGAACCCGCTGTTCGATGACGCCATGGCCCGCACCGAGGCCGCCGCGGCCGGTGCCACCGAATGGCACGACCCGCGCGCCGACGGCAACCTGCCCGACATCTACATCGCGATGGGCCAGACCGCCGAGAACGTCGTGCTGCACACCGGGATCAGCCGCGAAGACCAAGACCGCTGGGGGGTGCGCAGCCAGAACCTCGCCGAGGAAGCCATCAAGAACGGCCACTTCGCCCGCGAGATCTCCCCGGTCACCCTGCCCGACGGCACCACGGTGAGCACCGACGACGGCCCGCGGCCGGGCACCACGTACGAGAAGGTCAGCCAGCTCAAGCCGGTGTTCCGGCCCAACGGCACGGTGACCGCCGGCAACGCCTGTCCGCTCAACGACGGCGCGGCGGCCGTGATCATCACCAGCGATGTGAAGGCGCGCGAGTTGGGGCTGACCCCGCTGGCCCGCATCGTGTCCACCGGGGTGTCCGGGCTGTCCCCGGAGATCATGGGTCTGGGCCCGATCGAGGCCACCAAGAAGGCGCTGGCCAACGCCGGCATGTCGGTGTCCGATATCGACCTGTTCGAGATCAACGAGGCGTTCGCGGTGCAGGTGTTGGGCTCGGCCCGCGCGCTGGGCATCGACGAGGACAAGCTCAACGTCTCCGGCGGGGCGATCGCGTTGGGCCACCCGTTCGGGATGACCGGGGCCCGCATCACCGCCACGCTGCTGAACAACCTGCAGACCCACGACAAGACGTTCGGTGTGGAGACGATGTGCGTCGGCGGTGGCCAGGGCATGGCAATGGTCATCGAGCGGCTGTCGTAATTGCGTTGACTCTGCGCTGACCAGGCACCCTACTCGCACTTTTGCCTGGTAGACGCAGAGTCAACTGCTGACTGGTCCTCATCGCTAGGTGCTGGCAGCATGCCCGCATGGGGGACATGGGGAGACAGCCATTTATTGGTAGCGAGGCGCTTTCAGCGGGGCTGGTCAGCTGGCATGAGCTGGACAGGTACTACACGGCAATCATGCCGAACGTCTACCTGGACAAGCGCATCACGCCGCCGCTGCGGCAACGCATCTTCGCGGCCTGGCTGTGGTCGGGCCGCCAGGCGGTGATCGCCGGACTCGCCGCCTCGGCGCTGCACGGCGCGAGATGGGTCGACGATAACGCGGTAGTCGAGTTGATCTGGCGCAATGCCAGGGCGCCGAACGGGGTAAAGACTCGCGACGTATTGCTGCTCGACGGCGAAACCCAGCTGTTCGGCGGGATGCGGATGACCACCATCGAGCGCACGGCCTTCGACCTGGCCAGGCGTGGAACCTTGGGCCAGGCGGTCGCCAGACTCGACGCGCTGGCCAATGCCACCCACTTCAAGATCGACGATGTTGTGGAGGTTGCCAAAGCGCATCCTCATACCCGCGGGCTGCGCCAACTGAAAAAGGCCCTGGACCTTGTCGATGCCGGTGCGCAGTCGCCGAAGGAAACCTGGTTGCGGCTCCTGCTTATCAACGCCGGGTTTCCCAAGCCGCAGACTCAGATCCCTGTGCTCGGCCCCGACGGCTACCCGCGTTACTTCCTCGACATGGGCTGGGAGGACATCATGCTGGCCGTCGAATACGACGGCGACCAACACCGCACCGATCGTCCACAGTTCGTGAAAGACGTCGCACGGCTGGAGTACATCCAGGGCCTCGGCTGGACCCACGTCAAGGTGCTGAGCGAGCACCGCGGCGGCGACGTCATCCAGCGGGTTCAGCGTGCCTGGGAAGTCTTGACCAAGCATTGACTCTGCGCTGACCAGACCCCTTACTCGCACTTTTGTCTGGTGGACGCAGAGTCAACGAAAAAGCCTGACAACGAAAAGGCCCGGCACCTGCGGGTGCCGGGCCTTTGTCGTAAGAGCGTCCGCGACTAGTCGCTTTGGAAGTAGCTGAGCAGACGCAGGATCTCCAGGTAGAGCCCCAGACCAGGGTCACGGTCAGGCCCAGCGCGATCCCCCAGGCGGCCTTCTCGGGGGCGCCGGCGCGGATCATCTGGTCGGCGGCGTCAAAGTCGATCAGGAAGCTGAACGCCGCGATCCCAATGCACACCAGCGAGAAGATGATGGCCAGCGGCCCACCGTCGCGCAGGTGCATGCCCGCGCCGCCGCCGACGCCGAACATGCCCAGCACCAGGTTGCCGAGCATCAGCACCAACACGCCGAACATGCTGGCGACGAGCATCCGGGTGAACTTGGGCGTGACGCGGATCGCCCCGGTCTTGTAGACGACCAACATGCCGAAGAACACCCCGAGCGTGCCCAGCACCGCCTGCCCGATCAGGGCCCCGGCGTTGGTGCTCGACACCGCGAAGTTGGCGAGCAGGAACGAGATGGCGCCCAGGAACATGCCCTCCAGGGCGGCATAGCTCAGCACAATCGCCGGGCTGTCCTGTTTGCGCCCGAAGGTGGCGACCAGGACCAAGCCCAGGCCGCCGAACGCACCGATGAAGGTGAGCGGACCGGCCAGCGCCTGGTTCATCGCCACCAGGAAGTAAGAGACGATGGCGACGACGGTCAGCACCCCCAGCGTGATGCCGGTCTTGGTGACGACGTCATCGATCGTCAGCGGGCGCGCAATACGCCCCTGCTGAGCGACGTAAGGGTCGGTCTGATACCCCTGATAGCCCTGGTGTATCTGCTGGGCCGCGGCACCGGCAGCGCCGGTCCCGAACTGCGCGTACCCGCCCTGCTGCTTCGGCAGCGAACGAAATACCGGGTTGCTGGTCTCCCGCACCGTCGGATCCTCTCTAGTTCCATCACTTGAGGTGTGCGAACACACGATCAACGATCAGCGGCCCGGGCAAGTTCCCTGGCCATTCACAGATAAACCTTACCCGCGGGCGGGCGCACACGGGTAGGGATCTAGATTGCGAAGGCGTGGCTGCCGAATCCGACGAGGTCCTGACCCGCATCGATAATGGTGTGGGGGTTTTGACCCTGAATCGACCGAAGGCGATCAACTCGCTGACCCAGACCATGGTGGACGCGATGCGCGCGGTGCTCACCGACTGGGAACACGACGACGCGGTGCGCGCGGTGGTGCTCTGCGGTGCCGGAGAGCGCGGGCTGTGCGCGGGTGGCGACGTGGTGGCGATCTACCACAGCGCCAAAGCCGACGGGTCCGCGGCGCGGCGGTTCTGGTACGACGAGTACCTGCTGAACGCCGCGATCGGCCGGTTCGCCAAACCGTACGTCTCGGTGATGGACGGCATCGTGATGGGCGGCGGGGTCGGTGTCGGGGCGCACGCCAACACCCGGGTGGTCACCGACACCTCGAAGGTGGCGATGCCCGAGGTCGGTATCGGGTTCATTCCCGACGTCGGCGGCACCTATCTGCTGTCCCGGGCGCCGGGATCGCTGGGGCTGCATGCGGCGCTGACCGGCGCGCCGTTCTCCGGCGCCGACGCCATCGCGCTGGGATTCGCCGACCATTACGTGCCGCACGCGGCCCTGGCCGACTTCACCGCGGCGATCGTCGCCGACGGGGTGGACGCCGCGCTGGCCGCGCACGCCATCGAGCCACCGCCCAGCACCCTTGCCGCGCAGCAGGACTGGATCAACGAATGCTACGCGCATGACACCGTGGCTGAGATCGTCGCCGCGCTGGGCGACCACGGCGGCGAAGACGCCGCGGCCGCCGCCAAGCTGATCGCCACCCGTTCGCCGGTCGCGCTGGCGGTGACGTTGGAGTCGGTGCGCCGGGCGGCCAAGCTCGACACCTTGGAAGCCGTTCTGGCCCAGGAGTATCGGGTGTCGTGCGCCTCGCTGCGCTCCCACGACCTGGTGGAGGGCATCCGGGCGCAGTTGGTCGACAAGGACCGCAACCCGACCTGGTCGCCGGCCACGCTGGCCGAGGTCAGCACCGCCGACATCGAGGCCTACTTCGTGCCCGCCGAACCCGACCTGACCTTCTAAGGAGACGCCAATGACCTACGAAACCATCCTGGTAGACCGTGACGGCCGGGTCGGCACCATCACGTTGAACCGGCCGCAGGCCCTGAACGCGCTCAACAGCCAGGTGATGGCCGAAGTCACCAGCGCCGCAGCAGAACTCGACGACGACCCAGACATCGGCGCCATCATCATCACCGGAAACGCGAAGGCGTTCGCCGCCGGCGCCGACATCAAGGAGATGGCCGAGAAGTCCTTCGCGGACGTGTTCGCCGCCGACTTCTTCGCCGCCTGGGGCAAGCTGGCGGCGGTGCGCACCCCGACGATCGCCGCGGTGGCCGGCCACGCGCTCGGCGGCGGCTGCGAGCTGGCGATGATGTGCGATCTGCTGATCGCCGCGGACACCGCGAAGTTCGGCCAGCCCGAAATCAAACTCGGGGTGCTGCCCGGCATGGGCGGCTCGCAGCGGCTGACCCGGGCCATCGGCAAGGCCAAGGCGATGGATCTGATCCTGACCGGACGCACCATCGACGCCGCCGAAGCCGAACGCAGCGGCCTGGTCTCCCGGGTGGTGCCCGCCGACGATCTGCTCACCGAGGCCAACAAGGTGGCGGCCACCATCGCCGGAATGTCGCTGTCCGCGGCCCGGATGGCCAAGGAAGCCGTCAACCGCGCCTTCGAATCCACCCTGACCGAGGGGCTGCTCTACGAGCGCCGGCTGTTCCACTCGGCGTTCGCCACCGACGACCAAACCGAGGGAATGGCCGCGTTCGTCGAGAAGCGACCGCCGAACTTCACCCACCGGTAGAGGCCACCTTGGGCGAATCAGCGACGGCCACCGCCGAACCGGAAACCCCGGCCCCGCCCCGCAAAGCCTGGTGGATTCGGCACTACACCTTCACCGGCACCGCGGTCGGTTTGGTGTTCCTGTGGTTTTCGCTGTCGCCGTCGCTGCTGCCCCGCGGGCCGCTTTTTCAGGGGCTGGTCTCCGGCGGGTCCGGTGCCGCGGGCTACGGCCTGGGGGTCTTCGCCGTCTGGCTGGTGCGCTACATGCGCTCCAAGGAGTCCAGCCCGCCCGCACCGCGCTGGGCGTGGTTGGTGCTCATCGCCGTCGGCGCCGTCGGTCAACTGGGGATGGCGATCTGGTTCCACGTGTGGCAGGACCATGTGCGGGACCTGATGGGGGTGCCGCGGCTGAAGCGGCTCGATTACCCGCTTGCCGGGATCCTGTCCGTGGTCGTGTTGTTCGTACTGGTCGAGATCGGCCAGCTCGTCCGCAGACTGATTCGCTTCCTGGCGCGCCAGCTCAATCGGGTTGCGCCGCCGCGGGTCTCGGCGGTGGTGGCGGTGGCGCTACTGGTGACGCTGACCATCGCGGTGCTCAACGGTGTGGTGATCCGCGGCGCGATGCGGGCGATGAACAACACCTTCGCCTCGGTCAACAACGAGATGAGCCCGGACACGCCGCGGCCGTCGACGCCGCTGCGTTCGGGCGGGCCAGGGTCGCTGGTGTCGTGGGAGTCGCTGGGCCACCAGGGCCGGATCTTCGTGGCCGCCGGCCCCACCGTCGCGCAGCTCAGCGAGTTCAACCGGGCGCCGGCGACGCAGCCGATCCGGGCCTACGCCGGGCTGCATTCCGCCCCCCGGAATCAAGGAGACCGCCGCCGTGGGGCGCGCGAGCTGCAGCGCACCGGCGGGCTGAACCGCGCCGTGGTCGCCGTCGCCACCACCACCGGAACCGGCTGGATCAACGAAGCCGAAGCCTCGGCGTTGGAGTACATGTACAACGGCGACACCGCGATCGTCAGCATGCAGTACTCGTTCTTGCCGAGCTGGCTGTCCTTCCTGGTGGACAAGGAAAACGCCCGCCAGGCCGGGCAGGCGCTGTTCGAGGCGGTCGACGCGCTGGTACGGCAAATGCCGGAATCCCAGCGGCCCAAGCTGGTGGTGTTCGGCGAGAGCCTGGGCTCGTTCGGCGGCGAAGCCCCGTTCATGAACCTCAACAATGTGCTGGCCCGCACCGACGGCGCGCTGTTTTCCGGGCCCACGTTCAAAAACACCATCTGGACCGACCTCACCGAGAACCGCGATCCCGGCTCCCCGGAGTGGCTGCCCATCTACGACGACGGGCGCAGCGTCCGGTTCGCGGCCCGGCCGTCGGACCTCAACCGCCCCGCGGGCCCCTGGGGCACGCCGCGGGTGGTGTATCTGCAGCACGCCTCCGATCCGATCGCCTGGTGGGATCCGGGCCTGCTGTTCAGCAAACCGGACTGGCTGCGGGAGACGCGCGGCTACGACGTGCTGCCGGAGATGCAGTGGATCCCGGTAGTGACCTTCCTGCAGGTGTCGGCCGATATGGCGGTGGCGGTTGACGTGCCCGACGGTCACGGGCATCGCTACGTCGCCGACGTCGCCGACGGCTGGGCGGCGGTGCTGCAGCCGCCGGGGTGGACACCGGAGAAGACGGCCCGGCTGCGGCCGTTGCTGCAAGCGCCCGAGTAGGGGGGTTGTAACGCGGCGCGGCACGACGTCGATGAGGTAAACGTCAAGGGTCATTTAGGTGAACGGCCGGTAACCGCGGGAGGAGCGATCGATGCGCTGGGCGATGTCATCTGGTCTGAGGAGCGGAATCGGGAAGGCAGTGGCGGTGGGCGCGTTGGTCGCTATCCCGGCGCTGAGTCTGGCCACCCCCGCGGGTGCCGACCCCCTTCCCACGAACCCGAACGATCCTAGATGCGCCCAGTTTCCTTGGCTTGCCGTCTGCCAGGGCGGTCCGTGGGGGGACGACGACGACACCAACGCGGGTAACAACGCGAATAACAACATGCATTCGCCTACCGGGCCGGCCGATCCCGCATGCATAAGCAACCCGACCGGCGTATGCGTCGGCGGTCCCTACGACCCCAATCCGCCCGCTGCCCCGCCCAGCAACAACCCGGCACCGCCCGCGACCCCGCCCCCCGGTGTGCCGACCCCGCCGGGAGCCCCGCCAACGGGCGCACCACAACCGCCGGGACTCCACCCACCGACTCGCCTCCGCCACCGGGGACTCCGCCTGTCGACAGCCCACCGGGGACTCCGCCCGTTGGTACCCCACCACCGGCGGGTGGCAACGCTCCCGGCGGTCCTGGCGGCAGTGACACGCCGGGCGGCAACCAGCCGGGTGGACCGGGTGGCGCCCCGGCCGGCCTCAACACCGGGGGCAGTGACACGCCGGGCAG
>PPEA01000132.1 GCA_002967005.1 Mycobacterium talmoniae | reverse complement strand
GCACCAGGTCACGGGTGATCTGTAACCCGGCGTCGACGTGGACCAGCTCGCCGGGCGCGATCAGCTGCCAGCGCGGGTCGTCGTCCATCGGCTCGCTGGCGAACACCACCGCCGGCCGGCCGCGCAGCTGCTCGGCGTGCGCGCGAATGCGCCTGCTGCGCAACGCCAAACTCGGCGGCGCGCCGTCGCGGCGGTCCAGCATGTACAGCTGGTTGGGTTCCGGGTAGCGCAGCGCCCACACCTCGGTGGCGGTGCTGAGCAGCACGTTGACCGCGTAGATCGGCACATTGGCGGCCAGCCAGCTCAGGGCGTCGACCAGGCCGCCGGCCACGTCGCCGCGTCGCGCCCGGATGGCGGCGGTGATCAACGCAAACACCCGCTCGGAGTCGGTGTGGCCGGCCACCAGGTCGGCGGCGCCGACCTGGCGCAACCGCTCGTCGAGCACGTCGAGTCCCTCGACCACGCCGTTGTGCGCGAAGATCCGGCCGTCCTGCAGGAACGGGTGGGTGTTGACCACCTCGTGCGCTCCGGTGGTCGCGTACCGGACGTGCGCGACGAACGTGGTGCCGGTCATGTCGTGGGCTTCGGTGGCGAAGTCGGCGTCCTGCCAGGCCGCGATGGGCTGTTTGCGCAGCTCCGGTTGCCCGTGGCCGTCGAACACGCCCAGGCCGGTGCCGTCGGGGTTGCGCCGGCTCTGTTCGGCGAGGCTGTCCGGGGCGTCGAGCAGCCAAAACGTGGCGGTCACCACCTGGGACCCGGCGTGCAGCGCGAACAGGCGGCACATGCCGGTCAGCCGGCCAGCTGCGCGGACAGTTCGGCTACGCCTGGCGGGCGTAGCCCTGCCACAGCCAGCCGAGCACCGGCAGCGCGGGGCGGGCCAGCGTCGAGCGCGGGTGAATGGTCCAGCGCCAGCTGACCTGGGTGCCGTCGCCGTCGGGGGTGAACCGCCATTGGCCCTCGACGAGGTCGACCAGCGGGGCCAGCGGGCCCTTGATGTCGGTGAGCGTGTAGTCGAAGCCGTGCGGCGGGTCGATCTCGGTCAATTGCTCCCGCATGCTGCCGCCACCGGTCAGCAGCACGGTGCGGGTTTGGCCGGCCGCGTTCCACTCCCCGGTCTGGTCGCGCACCGCCCTGATCGGCGGGATCGGCCCATACCAGTGCCGAAACAGCGTCGGCAACGGCAACGGCAGGGTGCCGGCGAATGCGTCGGCAACTCCGACGGGTATCGCCCGGGATTGCTCGACGGTGAGAGACATCAGCCCAGGCTAGCCAATCCCGGTGCGGCGCGGCCGGTGACCAGCGGCAGATCGAAGAAACCCTGAATGCCGGCCGGGGCCGCGCAGACCGCCGGGATTTTGTTCACGCAGTGCGCCGCGGTGGCGACGATGCCGGGGTTGCTCTTCAGCCCGGCTTCGACGCTTTCCGGCTGCCAGCCCTTCACGGTGACGAAGGTGTCCGGATTGCCGCGGACCTCCATCTCGTAGCGTTCCCCGGCCGGGCCGAATGACCATGGCGGATCCAGGTTTTCCTCACCCATCAGCCAGTTCACCGTGATCCGCACCACCGGGGTGTCGCCCACCATCGCCTCCCAGTGGAAGCGGCGCCCGGCGACCTGACCGGGTTCGATCGGCCCGATCGGCGAGTCGATCGGGGCGGTCGCGACCGCCACCTCCTGGGAGGAGCGCACCGTGGGATCGGCGGCAAATCCCAACCGGTCCACGCACAACCGCACCGACTGGACGAACCCGCCGTCGAGGAGCTTTTGCATCGGCCCGGTCAGCGCATTGTCCGGCGTCCCGCCGAACCCCATCACGTAACGCAGCACGTCCGGGGCGCCGTAGGTCCGCAGGTCGGAAAACTCTTCGGAGCGAACATAAGTCACCCCCGTCGACATCACCGACAGCAGCAGCGGGAACAACTCGGTGGCCGCCCCGGGGCCGATGCCGGCGCCGTGCAGCGTCGCGTTGCCGGCCTGCGCGGCGATCTCCAGCGGCGCGGCCTCGTGTTCGCTGGGATAGAACCAGCCCAGCGGGGTGACGACGTTCTTGCCGGAGCGCAGCAACGCGGCGACTTCGTCGACGTTGGGCAGCAGCGGCGCATAGATCACCGCGTCGGCGTCCAGCGCGAGGATGTCGTCGATGTTGTTGGTGGCGGTCACCCCCAGCGGTGGTGTGCCGAGGATGTCGCCGACGTCCTTGCCGCTCTTGGTTTCCGAATGCACCCAGCAGCCGACCAGCTCAAGTTCGGGATGCTCGAGCACCCCGTTGATCGCGGCCACTCCCACCGACCCGGTCGCCCATTGCACCACGCGCAGACTCATGATCACTTTCTACCGCGAGCAGACACAGAATCGCATCTTCCTGGCCGAAATTATGCGATTCTGCGTCTGCTCGCCGGGTCAGTCCCGCACCTCGGTGACCTGGTAGGCGTTGTCGGCGTACCGGGACCGGATGGTCTTCTTGTCGTACTTGCCGACGCTGGTGCGCGGAATCTCGTCGACGAACGTCCACCGCTCCGGCAGCCACCACCGAACAACCCTGCCGGCCAGGAAGGTTCGCAGCTCACCGGCCTGCGCGGCGGCCCCCTCCCGGGCCACCACCACCGCCAGCGGCCGTTCCTGCCAGCGCTCGTCGGGCACGCCGACCACCGCCGCCTCGACCACGTCCGGGTGGGCGATCAGTGCGTTCTCCAGCTCGACCGAGGAGATCCATTCCCCGCCGGATTTGATCACGTCCTTGGCCCGGTCGGTCAACGTGATGAAGCCCTGGGCGTCGATGCGGCCCACGTCCCCGGTGCGCAACCAGCCGCCGTCGAACTTCGACTCGTCCTGGCCGCGGTAGTAGGAGCCGGCGATCCACGGGCCGCGCACCTCCAGTTCGCCGACGGCCTCACCGTCATTGGGCAACACCTGGCCGTCGTCGTCGACGATGCGGGTTTGCACCCCGCACACCGGCTGTCCCTGGGTGCCCCGCAACGTCCAGTGCTGCTCATCGGGGGTGCCCGGCGGCGGCCACGCCATGGTGGCCAGCGGCGACGTTTCGGTCATCCCCCACAACTGGCGGATCTGCACCCCGTGCTTGTCCTCGAAGGTGCGCATCAGCGACACCGGCACCGCCGAGCCGCCGCAGGCGACCAGCCGCAGCGACGACATGTCGTGGTCGGGTTCGGTGTCCAGGAAGTGCATGACGTCGTTCCAGATCGTCGGCACCGCGCCGGCCACGGTGGGCCGCTGCGTCTCGACCGCGTCCACCAGGGAGCGGGCATCGAGGTAGCGGTCCGGCAGCACCAGGTCGGCGCCGGCCATCAACGCCGCGTACGGCAGCCCCCAGGCGTTGGCGTGGAACATCGGCACGATCGGCAGCACCCGGTCGACGGACCCGACCCCGATCCCGTTGGTGGTGCAGGCCGCCATCGAGTGCAGGTAGCTCGAACGGTGGCTGTAGACCACGCCTTTCGGGTTGCCGGTGGTGCCGCTGGTGTAGCACATCGCGGCCGCGGAGTTCTCGTCGATCTCGGGCCAGTCGAACTCGGCCGGCTCGGCGCCGACGACGTCGGCGTAGCGCAGCACCGTCTTACCGGCCTGTTCCAACGCCGCCGTATCACCGTCGCCCACCGCGATCACGGTGTGCACGGTGTCGAGCTGGTCCAGCACCGGCGCCAGCAGCTTGGCCAACGACACGTCCACCAGCACGACCTGGTCTTCGGCTTCGTTGGCGACGTAGACGATCTGATCGGCGAACAGCCGGATGTTCAGGGTGTGCAGCACCGCCCCCATCGCGGGCACCGCCAGGTAGGCCGCCAGGTGCTCGGCGTTGTTCCACATGAACGTGGCGACCCGCTGGTCACCGCTGATGCCCAGGCGGCGCAGCCCGTTGGCCAGCTGGGCCACCTGCTGTCCGAGCTCCCGGTAGGTACACCGGCGGTACCCGTCGCCGGTCGCCGTGGTCACGGTGCGCGCGCCGTGGACCGCGGTGGCGTGGTTGAGGATGGCGGTGATCGTCAGCGGGACGTTCTGCATCGTGCTGTACACGACGTACCACCTTTGCGCTGTTGGCCGCTGTTGTCTACAAGCCCGGCTCAACGCTACCCGCGTGGGCGTGCCACCGGGTGTTAGACCAGCACCGGCTCCAGCTCAAACAGCTCGGGGCGGTCGGCGACCTCGCCCACCAGGGACGCCGTGGTCAATGCGATGGACACCACGGTGACCGCACCGGCGTGGTCGGCGACGTAGAGGTGGCTGCCGTCGGCGCTTTCGGCCACGCAGGACGGCTGCGCGTCCAGGGCGACGGCGCCGATCACGTCGTGCGTCAGGGTCGACATCACGGTGACACCGGCCCCGGTGACCAGGTAGGCCCGCGCACCGTCGTTGCTGAGCAGCAGTTGGGTGACGGCGTCCGGCGACCCGATTTCCAGGCTGCCGGTGATGACCGCGGCGCGGGTGTCGACCACGTCGATCATGGCACCCAGGTCGGGGTCGCAGCTGGCGACGTAGAGGATGCCGCCATCGTGGTTGAGCGCGAGACCCCGGATGGGCGAACCGATCTCGATGGTGTCCAGCACGCGGCGGGCGGCGGTGTCGATCACCGCCAATCCGCTGCCGTCGGGCCGCTGGATGGCGACGTAGAGGCGCTGACCGTCCGGGCTGACGGCCAGGTTCTCGGCGACGGCGCCCGGCGGCACCGCCAGGTCGATCGCCTGGGCTTGCTCGGTCGTGGTGTCCAGGACCACGACATCGGCCCCGTCGGGCCCGATGCGGCTGGTGAACAGGAGTTTCCCGTCCGGGCTCCCCGCCAGGTCGCGCACCGAGCCGGCCAGCGGGTACCCGGCGACGGCGGTGCCGCTGTCCAGGTCGATCGCCGCGACCGCGTCGTAGCCGGCTGAGGCGACGCCGACGTAGACCCGAGCCTCGTCGGCCTCATCGGCGGCGACCGTGAACGGCTCGGGCAGACCGGTGAGCGTCGCCGCGACTCGCCCGGCGGCCAGGTTGATCACCGAGATGCTGTCGTCGCCGTAGTTCGTCACGACCAGGCGGCGACCGTCGCGGCTGGCGGCGACACCGGCAATGGGACCGTTGCCCACGGCGATGCGACCGGCGACGGTGAGCCCCAGCGCCACGCCGACCTCCAGCAGCGGACCGGCCTCGGCCAAGACCTCGGGGAGATACCGGTGCGAACGCGGCCCCAGGTTGACCGCCAAGTCCCCCAGTGCGGGAATCCGCACCGTGGGCGCCGACGACGGCGGCTCGGCCAACGCCACACCGCCGGTCGCGTCACCGGCCTCGCTCATAGCGGTCACAGCCTTTGCCATCGTTGTCGAACCTCCCCGCGGGCAGCAGCAACACCGCCCTGGATATCGATTGCAGCGCCCGTCGGGCACAAGTTCCATTCGAGTTTAGCGGCGGAATTCACGGTCAAAAGGAAGCATTTCACCGTTGTGACTCATATCGCAGAACGCGCTTAGATTGCGCTTAGCCGACAACTATTCCGTGGGCCACAATGTGTTCCACAGCAACACAGCGACTGGGGATCGACGTGGCCTTACCGCCGCCTGGCGAACGGGTGACCTCGGTCTCACGCCATTCTCGGAATTAAGAGTCTCTTAACGTCTGGCCAAAAAGAGGCGAACATCACATTGCGTCGCCGGTGTCGGGCGCGCCGAACCAGCGCCTCAGCGCCGCGTGCAGCCGATCGACGCCGTCGGGGCGCGCAGTCGTCGGCCGCCCAGGCGACGTAGCCGTCCGGCCGGATCAACAGCGCGGCC
>PPEA01000131.1 GCA_002967005.1 Mycobacterium talmoniae | reverse complement strand
CGGAGAGCGGGCTGGCCGCAGTGCCCGCCGGGATGCCGCTGGGCGCCGCGGCCGGGCGCAGCGTCGGCGACCTGGGCCCCCGGTACGGGTTCCGCCCCACCGTGATGGCGCACCCACCGGCGGCGGGGTAACGACCGGACCGCGGTAGGGAGTCGTAAAAGTACTGGAGCTCAACGTATTGAAACCGTTAAGACCGTGCGATCTGGCGGTCCCCGCGGCTTATCGTCGGTGCAGGTTGAGCCCTCGATGAGCCGTGCCTTGAGAGGAGTTATCCATGCTCGTCTACTTCCTGTTGACGGTGCTGGTGTTCGGCTTGCTGGGCGCCATGGTGCGAGTGATCGACAACCTGTGAACGTCACCAACGCCGTCGGTCTGGCCCTGGCCATCTTCGTGATCGCGCTGTTGGCCGCGGCCCTGCTGTTTCCGGAGCGGTTTTAGTGAGTAACGCAGCCACCGGCATGTTGTTCGTCGGGTCCCTGGTGGTCGCGCTGGCACTGGTGCATCGACCGTTGGGCGATTACATGTACCGGGTTTACAGCTCCGACAAGCACTCCCGCACCGAGCGGTTCCTCTACCGCCTGATCGGCGCCAACCCGTCGGCGGAGCAGACCTGGGCTACCTACGCGCGCAGCGTGCTGGCGTTCTCCGCGGTCAGCGTGGTCCTGCTGTTCGCGCTGCAACTCGTACAGGGCAAGCTGCCGCTGCACCTTCCCGATCCCGCGACCCCGATGACCCCGGCGTTGGCGTGGAACACCGCGGTCAGCTTCGTCACCAACACCAACTGGCAGGCCTACGGAGGTGAATCGACCCAGGGCCACCTGGTGCAGATGGCTGGGTTAGCAGTGCAGAACTTCGTCTCCGCCGCGGTGGGGATGGCGGTGGCGGTGGCGCTCGTGCGCGGGTTTGCCCGCCGGCGCACCGGCGAACTGGGCAACTTCTGGGTCGACCTGGTCCGCGGCACGCTGCGCATCCTGCTGCCGATCGCGGTCCTCGGCGCGCTTGTGCTGGTCGCCGGCGGGGTGATCCAGAACTTCCATCTGTACGACCAGGTGGTGACCACGTTCGGTGGTGCGCCGCAGCCGATTCCCGGCGGCCCGGTGGCCAGCCAAGAGGTCATCAAACTGCTGGGCACCAACGGCGGTGGCTTCTACAACGCCAACTCGGCGCACCCGTTTGAGAACCCGACCGCGTGGACCAACTGGGTCGAGTCCTTCCTGATCCTGGTCATCGCCTTCTCGCTACCGCGCACCTTCGGTCGCATGGTGGGAAACACCAAACAGGGCACCGCGATTGCGGCGATCATGGCCGTCATCGCCATCGCGAGCGTCAGCTTGATCAGTGTGTCGCAGCTGCAGCACCACGGCACCGTGCCCACCGCCGCGGGCGCGGCCACCGAAGGTGTCGAACAGCGTCTCGGCGTCGCCGACTCGGCGGTCTTCGCCGACGCGACCACGCTGACGTCCACCGGGGCGGTCGACTCGGTCCACGATTCCTACACCAGCCTGGGCGGCCTGATGACGATGTTCAACATGCAGCTCGGCGAGGTCGCTCCGGGTGGTGTGGGTTCGGGCTTGTACGGCATGCTGATCCTCGCCGTGATCACGGTGTTCGTCGCCGGGCTGATGGTCGGCCGCACCCCCGAATACCTCGGCAAGAAGATCACCCCGCGCGAGATCAAGCTGGCGGCAAGCTATTTCCTCGTCACCCCGCTGGTGGTGCTGATCGGCACGGCGGCTTCGATCGCCTTGCCCGGCCCGCGCGCGGCGATGGCCAACACCGGACCGCATGGCCTGTCGGAGGTGTTGTACGCGTTCACCTCCGCGGCGAACAACAACGGCTCGGCCTTCGCGGGGCTGGGTGCCGACACCGGGTGGTACAACACCGCACTCGGCCTGGCGATGCTGATCGGCAGGTTTGTGCCGATGATCCTGGTGCTCGCCCTGGCCGGATCGCTGGCCCGTCAGGGCAGCGCGCCGCAGTCCGTAGGCACCCTGCCCACCCACAGACCGCAGTTCGTCGGCCTGGTCGTCGGGGTGACGGTCATTCTGGTTGCGCTGACCTTCCTGCCCGCACTGGCGCTCGGGCCGCTCGCCGAAGGAATCCACTGATGCTGACGTCACCACGAGCAGTCCCCCGCAAGCGGGAGGTACCCCCAACAACGGCCCCCGACACCGCGCCCAGGTTGAGGTTTTTGCGTCTGCTCGGCGATCCGGGCACCGCCCACACCCGGGTGCAGGGCGGGCTGCTGGACCCCAGGATGCTGCTGACGTCGCTGCCCGCAGCGCTGCGCAAGCTCGACCCGCGCACCCTGTGGCGCAACCCGGTGATGTTTATCGTCGAGATCGGCGCCGTATGGTCAACCGTGCTGGCCGTCAGCCAACCGAGCTGGTTCGGCGCGCTGGTGGTGTTCTGGCTGTGGCTGACGGTGCTGATCGCCAACCTGGCCGAGGCCGTCGCCGAAGGACGCGGCAAGGCGCAGGCCGACACGCTGCGCAAGTCCAAGGCCGACACCGTTGCGCGCCGACTGCGCGGATGGGCGCCAGGCCGGGCCGGTACCGAAGAACAGGTCGCCGCACCGCTGCTGGCCCGCGGCGACATCGTCGTCGTGGAAGCCGGCCAAATCATCCCCGGCGACGGCGACGTGGTGGAAGGCATTGCGTCGGTGGATGAATCGGCCATCACCGGTGAATCCGCCCCGGTGGTCCGCGAATCCGGCGGCGACCGCTCGGCGGTCACCGGCGGAACCATCGTGCTGTCCGACCGGATCGTGGTCCGGATCACCCAACAACCCGGGCACAGCTTCGTCGACCGGATGATCGCGCTGGTCGAGGGCGCCAACCGGCAGAAGACCCCCAACGAAATCGCACTGAACATTCTGCTGGCGGCGTTGACCATCATCTTCGTGGTTGCGGTGGCCACGCTGCAGCCGCTGGCGATCTACTCCAAGGCCAACACCCCCGGTGTGCCGGACAGCGTGGCCCTGGGCGGCAACGGTATCGCGGGCATCGTGTTGGTGGCGCTGCTGGTCTGCCTGATCCCCACCACCATCGGCGCACTGCTGTCGGCCATCGGGATCGCCGGCATGGACCGGTTGGTGCAGCGCAATGTGCTGGCCATGTCCGGGCGCGCGGTCGAGGCCGCCGGCGATGTCAACACCTTGCTGCTGGACAAGACCGGAACCATCACGCTGGGCAACCGCCAGGCGTCGGCGTTCATCCCGGTCGCCGGGGTCAGCGCCGAGGCGCTGGCCGACGCCGCTCAGCTGTCCAGCCTCGCCGACGAAACCCCCGAGGGCCGTTCGGTGGTCGTCTACGCCAAGGAGGCTTACGGGTTGCGGGCCCGGACCCCGGGTGAGCTGGTCAACGCGACGTGGGTCGGATTCACCGCGGTCACCCGCATGTCCGGAGTCGACGTCGACGGGCACCAGTTGCGCAAGGGCGCGGCCAGCGCCGTGGCCGACTGGGTGCGCTGCCAGGGCGGGCGCATTCCCGCAGAACTCGGCCAGATCGTCGACGGCATCGGCGCCGCCGGCGGCACCCCGCTGGTGGTGGGTGAAGCCACCGACGACGGCGCCCACGCGCGGGTGCTCGGCGTCATCCACCTCAAGGACGTGGTGAAGCAGGGCATGCGCGAGCGGTTTGATGCGATGCGCCGGATGGGCATCCGCACCGTGATGATCACCGGGGACAACCCGTTGACCGCCAAGGCGATCGCCGACGAGGCCAGCGTCGACGACTTCCTCGCCGAGGCCACCCCCGAGGACAAACTGATGCTGATCAGGCGTGAGCAGGAGGGCGGGCGGCTGGTCGCCATGACCGGCGACGGCACCAATGATGCCCCCGCGCTGGCCCAGGCCGACGTCGGCGTGGCGATGAACACCGGGACCACCGCGGCCAAAGAGGCCGGCAACATGGTGGATTTGGACTCCGACCCCACCAAGCTCATCGAGATCGTCGAGATCGGTAAACAGCTGCTCATCACCCGTGGCGCGCTGACCACGTTTTCCATCGCCAACGACATCGCCAAGTACTTCGCCATCATCCCGGCGATGTTCGTCGTGCTGTTCCCCGGCCTGGACCTGCTCAACATCATGCGGCTGCACAGCCCCCAGTCGGCGATCCTGTCGGCGGTGATCTTCAACGCATTGGTCATCGCCGCCTTGATCCCGTTGGCGCTGCGGGGTGTCCGCTACACCCCCAGCAGCGCGTCGAAGCTGCTCAGCCGCAACCTGTACCTCTACGGTTTGGGCGGGATCGTCGCCCCGTTCATCGGGATCAAGCTCATCGATCTAGTGGTTCAACTGCTCCCCGGGATGGCCTGAGATGACGTTGACCAATCTGGTTCGCCAGCACTGGGCCGCGCTGCGGGCGCTGCTGGTCTTCACCGCGATCCTCGGTGTCGGCTACCCCGTGTTCATTTGGCTGGTGGCCCAGGCGCCCGGGTTGCACTCCCGCGCGGAAGGCTCGATCGTCACGGTCGACGGCACACCGGTCGCCAGCGAGCTGATCGGCCAGTCGTTCACCGACGCCGCCGGGCAGCCGGTGCCCCGGTATTTCCAGAGCCGGCCGTCGGCGGCCGGGACCGGCTACGACCCGACGGCCAGCGGCGCCAGCAACCTGGGACCGGAAAGCATCGTCGACACGCCCAGCCAGCCGAGCCTGCTCACCCAGGTGTGCGCCCGCAGCGCCGCGATCGGTCGGCTGGAGGGGGTGGACGGATCGCGGCCGTTTTGCACCGGCACCGGGGTGGGGGCGGTGCTCTCGGTGATCGGCCCACGCGACCCCCACGGCATCGTGCAGCATCCGACCCGGGTGGTCAGCGTCAACGAGCCCTGCGCCAGCGGTCATCGACCCTTCCTGACCAGCTACCGCGGGGTGCCGGTGCAATGTGCGACACCCGGCGAGAACTACGCGATCGGCCAGCTCGTGCCGATCCGGGGTGCGGCCCCCGCGCAGCCGCAGGTGCCGGCCGACGCCGTCACCGCCAGCGGCAGCGGCCTTGACCCGGACATCTCCCCGGCCTACGCCGAGATCCAGGTCGCCCGGGTGGCCCGGGCCCGACACATCACCGCCGCGCAGGTCCGCGCGGTGGTGGACCGGCACCGCAGCGGCCGCCAATTGGGGTTCCTCGGCGAGCCCCGGGTCAACGTGGTGGCGCTGAACCTCGACCTCGACCGGATGTATCCGGCGGTTGGCTAATGCCCGCGAGCAGCCGCAAACGCCCCTCGTTTCGACCCGAAATGGGGGCGTTTGTTAGGGGTACCTCCCGCTTGCGGGGCACTGCTCGCCGTGGGAAGCCCACCACCCGCACGGCACAGGGGGATGATGGTCACGTGAGCGACGTCGAACACCGCCGTAAACGCGGGGAGTTGCGCATCTACTTGGGCGCGGCGCCCGGCGTCGGCAAGACGTTCGCGATGCTCGGCGAGGCGCACCGCCGGTTGGAACGCGGCACCGATGTGGTTGCTGCGGTGGTCGAAACGCACGGTCGCCAGAAGACCGCGGAACTGCTGGAGGGTATCGAGATCCTGCCCCCGCGCTACATCGGCTATCGGGGCCATCGCTTCCCCGAACTCGATGTCGCCGCCGTATTGGCGCGCAACCCGCAGGTGGTGTTGGTCGACGAGCTCGCCCACACCAACACCCCGGGCAGCGCGAACCACAAACGTTGGCAGGACATCGAGGAGCTACTCGACGCCGGGATCACCGTGATCTCCACGGTCAACATCCAGCATCTGGAGAGCCTCAACGATGTGGTCGCCCAGATCACCGGGATCACCCAGCAGGAGACGGTACCCGATTCGGTGGTGCGACAGGCCGCGCAGATCGAGCTGATCGATATCGATCCGGAGGCGCTGCGCCGCAGGCTCTCCCACGGCAACGTCTACGCCCCGGAGAAGGTGGATGCGGCGCTGTCCAACTACTTCCGCAGCGGAAACCTCACTGCGCTCAGGGAACTGGCGCTGTTGTGGTTGGCCGATCAGGTCGACGCCGCCCTGGCGAAGTACCGTGCCGACAAACGGATCACCGAGACGTGGGAGGCCCGCGAGCGGGTTGTCGTCGCCGTCACCGGCGGCCCGGAGTCGGAGACGTTGGTGCGACGCGCATCCCGGATCGCAACGAAGTCGTCGGCCGAACTGATGGTGGTGCACGTCCTGCGCGACAGCGGCGGCCTGACCCGCGACTCGGCGCCCCGGATGGGCAAGGTCCGGGAGCTGGCGACCAGCCTGGGCGCGTCGCTGCACATCGTGGTCGGTGACGACGTCCCCACCGCCCTACTGGATTTCGCTCGGCAAACCAACGCCACCCAGCTGGTGATCGGCACCTCCCGCCGCTCCCGCTGGGCGCGGATTGTGGACGAAGGCATTGGCGCCATGGTGGTGCGACAGTCCGGTAAGATCGACGTCCACATCGTGACCCACGAGGAATCCCAGCGGGCGTTCGGGGCGGCGCCGATCTGGCCGCGGGAACGCCGCGCCGCATCCTGGCTGGCGGCGCTGCTGGTGCCGTCGGCGATCTGCGTGGTCACGCTCAGCTCGCTGGACCGTTTCCTGGGCACCAGCGGCGCCAGTGCCCTGTTCTTCGTCGGGGTGTTGGTGGTCGCCCTGCTGGGCGGTGTTGCCCCGGCGGTGCTCTCGGCGGTGGTGTCCAGCCTGTTGTTGAACTACTACCTGACCGCGCCGCGGCACAGCTTCACCATCGCCGAACCGGACGCCGCGGTCACCGAGGCGGTGTTGCTGCTGGTCGCGGTCGCGGTGGCGGTGCTGGTCGACGGCGCCGCCAAACGCGCCCGGGAAGCCCGCTGGGCCTCCCAGGAGGCCGAACTGCTGACGCTGTTCGCCGGGTCGGTGCTGCGCGGCGCCGACCTGGACACCCTGCTGGAGCGGGTGCGGGAGACCTATGCGCAACGCACCGTGAGCTTGCTGCGCGCGGGTCCGGACGGCAGCCGCACCATCGCCAGCGTCGGCACCGACCCGTGCGCCTCGGTGGATTCCGCTGACACCGTGATCGAAGTCGGGGACGACGAGTTCTGGATGCTGATGGCCGGCCGCAAGCTGGCCGCCGCGACCGCCGGGTGCGTGGGCGCGGTCGCCAACCAGGCGGTGG
>PPEA01000130.1 GCA_002967005.1 Mycobacterium talmoniae | reverse complement strand
CTTGGCGGGCGGCGGCCTCGGGACCGGCGCCGGGTTCGGCGGGAGCCGCCGCACCCGGGGTCACCTGCACCTGGTACGGGGTCTCGCCGGGCATCACGTAGCCGAGTCGCTCCCGCGCCTTGGCTTTGATGTAGGCCGGGTCGGCCAGCTTCGTCTTCTGCTCCTGCAGGTCAGAGATCTGCTGGCGCAGCTTGGCGTCGACGGCGGCCAGCTGCTTCATCTCGGTGCGCTGCGCGAAATACGTGCGCACCGGGCCGGCGATGGTCAGGGTCAGCACGCAGATCATCGCGGCCAGGATCGCCGCCCGCCGCGCGGTGAAACCCAGCCGCTGCTCGGAGCGCAGCTCCGCCGACTCGGTGATCGACCGTCGGATCGGCTCCACCACCGGTTCGGGTTGGGCCCGCGGCTCCCGCCGCGGCGCCGCCGGCGACTTGCGGGGGCGGCCACGGCCCGAACCGCCGGGCCGGCCCGGCCGGGAGGCCGGGGACCGTCGTTTCGGATCGGGCCGTTTCGCGTCGGGCATGACGGTTGCCGGTGGTTACCGGGGCTCCGGAGCGTAGCGCGGGAACGCCAAATCGCCGGCGTATCGGGCGGCGTCGCCGAGCGCATCCTCGATCCGCAGCAGCTGGTTGTACTTGGCGACGCGTTCGCTGCGGGCCGGCGCGCCGGTCTTGATCTGCCCGCTGCTGACCGCGACCGCCAAATCGGCGATCGTGGTGTCCTCCGTCTCGCCGCTGCGGTGGCTCATCATGGTGCGGTAGCCGCTGTGGTGGGCCAACGCCACCGCGTCCAGCGTCTCGGTCAGCGTGCCGATCTGGTTGACCTTGACCAGCAGCGCGTTGGCCGCGCCCCGCTCGATCCCGTCCTCGAGCCGCTCGGGGTTGGTGACGAACAGGTCGTCGCCGACGATCTGCACCCGGTCACCGATCGCGGCGGTCAGCGCCACCCAGCCGTCCCAATCGTCTTCGGACAGCGGGTCTTCGATGGACACCAGCGGGTAGGAGTCCAGCAGCCCGGCGTAGAACTCGGTCAGCTGCGCCGCGGTGCGGGTTTGCTTTTCGAACGCGTACCCCCCGTCGGAATAGAACTCGGTGGCCGCCACGTCCAGCGCCAGCGCCACCTCGGCCCCCAGCTTTAACCCGGTGGTCTCGATCGCCGCGCTGATCAGGTCCAGCGCCGCGGTGGTGCCGGCGACGTCGGGCGCGAACCCGCCCTCGTCGCCCAGCCCGGTGGCCAAGCCCTGCTTTTGAGCACCGCCTTGAGCGCGTGGTACACCTCTGCGCCCCAGCGCAGCGCCTCGGCGAAGCTGGGCGCGCCGATCGGGGCCACCATGAACTCCTGGACGTCGACGCCGGTGTCGGCGTGCGCGCCACCGTTGAGGATGTTCATCATCGGCACCGGCAGGATGTGGGCGTTCGGCCCGCCCAGGTAGCGGAATAACGGCAGGTCAGCGGAGTCGGCGGCGGCTTTGGCGACCGCCAGCGAGACGCCGAGGATCGAGTTGGCGCCCAGCCGGGACTTGTCGGGGGTGCCGTCGAGATCGACCAACGCCTGGTCAACGAGGCGCTGGTCGTCGGCGTTGAGGCCGATGACGGCCGGGGCGGCCTCGTCGAGCACGGCCTCGACCGCCTTTTTCACGCCCTTACCGCCGTAGCGGGCCCCGCCGTCGCGCAGCTCGACGGCTCATGCTCTCCGGTCGAGGCGCCGGACGGTACCGCCGCGCGGGCGAACGTGCCGTCGTTGAGCGCCACCTCAACCTCGACCGTCGGGTTACCGCGGGAATCGAGGATCTCGCGGGCTCCGACCTGCTCGATGATGGGCACTAGGTTCTCCTTGCGTCGCGGCTGGCGGGACGCCCCTAGCCTAAGGCGTGCCGCTCAGAGCGGGTGACCGGCCGCATAGGCGGTGGCCCAATCGCGCACGGCGCGCGCGTACTGGGTGGAGTCGTTGTAGGCGTGCAGCGCGGTGATCCACCCCCGCGGGGTGGCGAGATTCTTTCCGCTCCAACACAGATAACCGGCCGCGGAGAGGGCGGCGTCGTCGATATTGTCGACGTCCACCTTGCCGTCGTTGTTGGCGTCGACCCCGTAGAGCCGCCAGGTCTCCGGAATGAACTGCATCGGCCCCATCGCGCGCGCCACCCCGTCGTCGTCGGCGAGCTCGGTCTGCTCGCTTTCGATGATGCGCATCGTGCCGCCGGTGCCGTCGAGCCGCACCCCGCGGATCGGCGGCCGCACGTCGCCGTTGGACGCCAACGCGGCGTGCCGGTAGGTGCCGTGATGGCTCTCGATCTGCCCGATCGCGGCCAGCGTGGGCCAGGCCACATGGCACTTCGGGTTCTCCACCT
>PPEA01000013.1 GCA_002967005.1 Mycobacterium talmoniae | reverse complement strand
CTGACGGCGATCCTGCGTGGCCCCTGCCGACCACGCCGGCGGTGCGGGCGCCACCCACTCGGGTGGGCAAGGTCTACCTCGACACCGCGGAGCGGTCCTGGTCGATGATCGTCGTCACCGCGCCGATCCTGGTCTTGCTGTTCGCGGTGGTGGCCGTAGCCGAGGTGCAAGCCGGTGAGCCCACCGCCGCCGCCCCCTACGGTGTGCTGGCCCTGCTGATCGCCGCGGGCACCGCCTGGAGCTGGTACATGCCGCGGCAGGTGCGGCGTCGCCTCGACCTGCTGTTGTGACGTCATCGAGTCTGCGCTGAGGGCACCGAGACTGAGGTGGCGGCGCCCAGCCTGCGCTGAGGGGATCGAGTCTGCAGCCATGGCCTCGAGTCTGCGGTCAGGGCATCGAGTCTGCGCTGAGGGGATCGAGTCTGCGGTCAGGGCACCGAGCCTGCGCTGAGGGCATCGAGCCTGAATCCTTGGCGCCGAGTCTGCGGTGAGGACGTATTTGCACGGGAATTCACGGCGTGGGCGCAGGCTCGGCGCCATGACTACAGGCTCGATGCCGTGAGCGCAGGCTCGGCGCCGTAGCCGCAGGCTCGACGCCCCCAACCGCAGGCTCGACGCCCCAACACCGGGACGCCCGGCGCTCAGTGACCGCTCGGCTGCCCGGCCGCGGCGTACTCGGGTGCGGCGGCGGGCTCGGCGGCCTCGACCACCCTGCGCGCCGACACCGGCCGCAGCCAACCCGGCAACCAGCCAGGGGGTCGGTCCGGCGCCCAGTCGAACACCCCGCCGGACGGGTCGTCGACCCGGCCGCGCCACCGCACCAGATCCTCGGCGGGCCGGTAGATCTGCCGGATCACCAGCACGCACAGCCCCAGCACCGCGATGTCGCGCACCAGCACGGTGGCGGTGAACCATTGTTCGGGGAGCCCGCGGTTGGGCACGCTGTACAGGAAATACATCCGCGGCACCCACACCAGCGCGTCGATCGTCATCCACGCCAACAGGATCCGGCGGTGCGGCAGCGCCAGCACCGCCAGCGGGACCAGCCACAGTGAGAACTGCGGGCTCCACACCTTGTTGGTCAGCAGGAACGCCGCCACCACCAAAAACGCCAGCTGCGCCAGCCGCGGTCGCTGCGGGGCGGTCAGCGCGATATACCCGATCCCTAAGCAACACAGCAGGAACGCCACCATCACCACGGTGTTGAGGATCACCGGCGGCTGCCAAAAGCCCAGCCCGGGATCGAAACCGCGCCACCCGGTGAACGACTTGACCACGTTGAACAGCGAATCCATGTCGTCGCCGCGGCGCGTGTTGAGCCGGAAGAATTCCGACCAGCCGCGCGGAAACAGCAGCAGCACCGGCAGATTCACCACCAGCCAGGTCAACACGGTGACGGCGGCGGTGCGCGCCACCGGGCGCAACCGCCCGGTGCGCAGCCCCAGCACCAGCACCGGGCCTAAGAACAGCACCGGGTACAGCTTGGCGGCGGCGCCCAAACCGATCAGCACCCCGGCCAGCGCCGGTTTGCGGCGCGCCCACGCCAGCAGCCCGCCGACCGCGAACGCGGTGGCCAGCGCGTCAAAGTTGGTGAAGATCTGAAAGATCAGCAGCGGCGAGGCGGCCACCAGCGCCGCATCCCACACTCGGCGCCCCGCCAGCCCGGCGGTCGCCCACACGGTCGCCAGCCACGCCAACGCCAGCCCGAGCGCGACGATGTCGAAGAACACCACCACCTCGGCGACGACCGGGATCGCGACCAGCTTGCTGAGCACGGTGTAGGTCTTGGCCAACGCCATCGCCACGTACTGGTAGACGCCGGTCAGCACCGGATACTCCATGTACCGCACCGCGGTCTGCCCGTCGTAGCGAATTTGGGGCGCGCCCGCGCCATCGGTTTCGATCCAGCTGGACTTGTACGGAAACTTGCCCTGGCTCAACAGCTCCGCGCCGTACAGCGGCACCGTGTCGGAGTAGCACAGCTCGTAGTAGGCCCGCTCGTGATCCCAGTTGGCGACCCGCTGATCGCCGGTCCCGGTCCCGGTGCTCTGCAGACACGGCGCCTTGGTCGCCCAGCCCAACGCCAAGAACACCAACGCGATCACGAACATCACCCGCAGCGGGGTGAACAACCCGGCGCGCCCGATCAGCGCGTGCCGGCCCACCGGCCCGCCCACCACCCCGGAGAGCGCATGCCCGAGCAGGTCGGTGCGGCTGGGGCAGTCGCGGTCATCGGCGCTGCGCAGATCGGCGGCCAGGGGGGCCGGCGAGACGATGGCGCGGTCGGTGGCGGGCGTCACGGTGGCGCCGCTGGGCGGCGGTGCAGGGGGGCCAGGCTGGGGTGGATGCCCATA
>PPEA01000129.1 GCA_002967005.1 Mycobacterium talmoniae | reverse complement strand
GCGAACAGCCGGGCGCTGGCCGGGCCGACCAACGCCAGCTCCTGCGGCCGCTCGGCGGCCCGGTCGATGAGTTGGGTAAAGGTGGGCGCGGTCAACGCCAGGTCGACCAGCCCCGCGATCGGGGTGACTGGGCGGGCAGGCCCCGGTGCGGTCATTTGGACCATTCTATGCTTGCCGATTCACGTTGCGGCGCTGGCCAAAACGGGCGTGACCGCCGCCACATCGCGGCGCCGCAATGCTCCGCAGCGCCGAGATCTACGTTTCCGTGCCGCGTACTCGAACTTTTGCCCGAAAACGTCGATCTCGGCGCTGCGCGGCGGCGCGGCGCGGCGGCCCGAAAGCTACTCGTCGAGCAGATCGGGGTCGGCCTCCAGGTGGGTCAGCCCGTTCCAGCACAGGTTGACCAGGTGCGCGGCGACCACTTCCTTCTTGGGTTCGCGCACGTCGAGCCACCACTGGGCGGTCATCGACACCGACCCGACCAGCGCCTGGGCGTACAGCGGCGCCATCTCCGGGTCCAGGCCGCGCCGGGAGAAGTCCCCCGCCAGGATCGAGGACACCTGGTTGACGGCGTCGTTGAGCAGGGTGGAGTAGGTGCCGGCGCTGATCGCCGCCGGCGAGTCGCGGATCAGGATGCGGAAGCCGTCGGTGCGCTCCTCGACGTAGGTCAGCAGCGCCAACGCCACCCGCTCGATGCGCAGCCGGGACCGGTTGTTGGTCTGCTTGGTCAACGACGCGGTGATGCCGTCCAGCAACGCCGACATCTCCCGGTCGACGACGACCGCGTAAAGCCCTTCCTTACCGCCGAAATGCTCGTAGACCACCGGTTTGGATACGTTGGCCCGCTGCGCGATCTCCTCGATCGAGGTGCCCTCATAGCCGCGGTCGGCAAATAGCGAGCGCGCGATGTCGATGAGTTGGTGACGACGCTCGCTACCCGTCATCCGGGCGCGCGGCGCCCGCACATCTTTGTCCGGAGCTGCCACGTCTACCAGGATATCCAGTTCGGTTAGAGTCTCCTTGCAGTTGATCCGTCGTGGTGTAATCGGCAGCACATCAGATTTTGGTTCTGAGAGTTCAGGTTCGAGTCCTGGCGACGGAGCTTTTCGCCCGGCCCTTTGCCGCCAGCGTGCGCAAAATGCCACGCTAGACGGCGTATCGGCGTACGGATGCGCACGCTCGCGCCAGCAAGCCGAGGAGGCCCATGACAACGCAAGGCGACACCGCGGTCCTGGTCTTGGCGGCCGGGGCCGGAACCCGGATGGTTTCCGACACCCCCAAGGTGCTGCACACCCTGGCCGGGCGCAGCATGCTCGCGCACGCCCTGCACGCCACCGCCGGCCTGGGCCCGCAGCACCTGGTCGTGGTGGTGGGTCAGGGCCGCGACCGGGTCGCGCCGGCGGTCGCCGAGCTGGCCGAGCAACTGGGCCGCGAAGTGGCCGTGGCGGTGCAGCAGGAGCAGCTGGGCACCGGGCACGCCGCGCTGTTCGGGCTGTCGGCGCTGCCCGACGATTTCGCCGGGGTCGTGGCCGTCACCTCCGGGGACACCCCGCTGCTGGACGCCGCCACGCTGGCCGACCTGATCGCCAGTCATCGGGCCGGGCCGGCCGCGGTCACCGTGCTGACCACCACGCTGGACGACCCCACTGGCTACGGCCGCGTCCTGCGCACCCAGGACGGGGAGGTCATCGCGATCGTCGAGCAGGCCGATGCCAGCGCATCGCAGCGGCAGATCGGCGAGGTCAACGCCGGGGTGTACGCGTTCGACGCGGCCGCGCTGCGCTCGGCGCTGACCCGGCTGAGCGCGGACAACGCCCAGCGTGAGCTGTATTTGACCGACGTGATCGGCATCGTCCGCGGCGACGGCCTGATCGTGCGGGCCCGCCACGTCGACGACGCCGCGCTGGTGGCCGGGGTCAACAACCGGGTGCAGCTGGCCGAGCTGGGTGCCGAACTCAACCGGCGCATCGCTGGCCGGCCACCAACGCGCCGGGGTCACCGTCGTCGACCCCACCACCACCTGGATCGACGTCGACGTGGCCATCGGCCGCGACACCGTGATCGCGCCGGGCACCCAGCTGCTCGGGGCTACCCGCATCGGCACCCACTGCCGCATCCGCCCAGACTCCACGCTGGCCGACGTCACCGTCGGCGACGGGGCGTCGGTGATCCGCACCCACGCCGGCTCGGCGGTCATCGGCGACGGCGCCACCGTCGGCCCGTTCGCCTACCTGCGGCCGGGCACCGTGCTGGGCGCCGACGGCAAGCTGGGCGCCTTCGTGGAAACCAAGAACTCCACCATCGGCACCGGCACCAAGGTGCCGCACCTGACCTACGTCGGCGACGCCGACATCGGCGAGCATTCCAACATCGGCGCCTCCAGCGTGTTCGTCAACTACGACGGGCAGACCAAACGGCGCACCACGGTGGGCTCGCACGTGCGCACCGGCTCGGACACCATGTTCGTCGCGCCGGTCACCGTCGGCGACGGCGCCTACACCGGGGCGGGCACGGTGCTGCGCGACGACGTTCCGCCGGG
>PPEA01000128.1 GCA_002967005.1 Mycobacterium talmoniae | reverse complement strand
GCCGAGCGGGCGCGGACCAACCCCCGATGCGGCCGACCCGCCGGAGTGACCCGCGGCGCGTTCGGGGAACCCGCACGTTGGGCTAAAGAGTGTCCGGTGTGAGTGATTCGTAGGCCTGGGCAATGGTTGGCGGGTCGCCAGCGTCATCGCTGGCCAGCCGATTGTCGGTGGGTGCTGCGATACTCACCGGTGAGATGACTCGGCACACAACGTTCAAGTTCTGTCTGGATCCCACCGTCGAACAGCAGGACGTACTGGCCAGGCACGCAGGCGCGGCCCGGTTCGCGTTCAACCAGTGCCTACGCATGGTTACCACAGCACTGTCCGATCGCAAGACCGACCCGGGCGTGGCCGTTCCATGGACGGGGTTCGATTTGATCAACAGTTTCAACGGGTGGAAGAAAACTGAGGCTGCCGGCCGGGTATTTGCCGTCAACAACGACGGAGTCACCGACGTGGTCGTGACCGGCCTAGCGTGGCGAGGTGAAGTATGTCAGCAGGTGTTTGAAGAAGGCGCCATCAATCTGGGTAAGGGGCTCAAAGCCTGGTCGGACTCGCGGTTGGGCAGATGCAAAGGCAAGCGCGTCGGCTTCCCTCGCTTCAAGAAGAAAGGTCGCGCGCTGCCATCGTTTCGGCTGCGCAATAAGCACCCCAAAAACGGGAAACCGGCGATTCGGGTCGGTGATAACAATCGACGCCGCTCGGTGACTCTGCCCGTGATCGGGCCGATCGCCGTGCACGACGACACCCGCCAACTGCGGCGCATGCTCGGCAAAGGCCGCGCCACAATCCTGTTCGCCACCGTGACCCAGCAAGCTGGACGCTGGTGGGTGTCGCTAAATGTCGAGGCCGCCGACCTACATCCGACTCACCAACACCCGACCCGGGCTGAGAGCGACGCCGGCGGCTGGGTCGGCGTTGACCGAGGCCTGTCGGCATTCATGGTCGCCGCAACCAGCGACGGCACCGAGGTTGCCCGCATCACCGAAGCCCCGAAAGCGCTACGAGCCGGTCTGGCCCGGCAGCGGCGCTTGGCCAAGAATGTGTCGCGCAAGAAGGAGGGCTCACACAACCGCCAACACGCTGCTCGCAGGCTCGGGCAGCATCATCATAGAATCGCCAACATTCGTCGGCATTTCCTGCATCAGATCTCGGGTGCGCTGGTCAAGACTCACGACCGGCTCGTCATCGAAGACCTCAACGTGGCAGGGATGCTGGCCAACCACCGGCTCGCCCAGGCCATCTCCGATGCCGGATGGGCCGAATTCGCCCGCCTGCTTCGCTATAAACAGGCCTGGCGCGGCGGCGAAGTCGTGGTTGCCGACCGCTGGTTCCCCTCCAGCAGACTCTGTCCGGCGTGCGGACTGCGCCGCGAGTTGACACTGGCGGATCGGATGTTCACATGTGGTTGCGGACATTCCGCCGACAGGGACACCAACGCCGCGGCAAACCTGGCCCGTTGGGGTCAAGCCCATCACGCCAACCAATCCCCGGACCCCCAAGCAGGAGGCCGGGTCACCAACGCCCGCCGACGGGACGGCGCTGACCAGCACTCTGCGTGTGCCGGTGAAACCAGCCCGAACGACGCGGGAACCGACGTTCACACCGCACCCGCGGCCTGAACCGACGACGCCCGAGAAGGGCGGTGCCGAACCCTCAACACAGCAGTTCGACACGCTTTACGTACCATTAGGCGACATCTCGATCAACCGCCGGGGGCAGCACGTGAGCTACGACTGGATGGACAACCGCAAAAACCTCATGTTCTTCTCCGGCCGGGCCCACCCCGAGCTGGCCGAACAGGTCGCCAAGGAGCTCGACGTCCACGTCACCGAGCAGACCGCCCGCGATTTCGCCAACGGGGAGATCTTCGTGCGGTTCAACGAGTCGGTGCGCGGCTGTGACGCGTTCGTGCTGCAGTCGCACCCGGCGCCGCTGAACCAATGGCTGATGGAACAGCTGATCATGATCGACGCGCTCAAGCGGGGCAGCGCCAAGCGGATCACCGCGATCTTGCCGTTCTACCCGTACGCCCGCCAGGACAAAAAGCACCGCGGCCGCGAGCCCATCTCGGCGCGGCTGGTGGCCGACCTGCTCAAGACCGCTGGCGCCGACCGGATCGTCACCGTCGACCTGCACACCGACCAGATCCAGGGCTTCTTCGACGGGCCGGTCGACCACATGCGCGCCCAGGCCCTGCTGTGCAACTACATCGCCGACAACTACGCCCGCGACGACATGGTGGTGGTGTCCCCGGACTCCGGCCGGGTGCGCATCGCCGAGAAGTGGGCCGACGCGCTGGGCGGGGTGCCGCTGGCGTTCATTCACAAAACCCGGGACCCGCGGGTGCCCAACCAGGTGAAGTCCAACCGGGTGGTCGGTGAGGTGGCTGGGCGGACCTGTGTGCTGATCGACGACATGATCGACACCGGCGGCACCATCGCCGGCGCGGTCAAGCTGCTGCACGACGACGGCGCCAAGGACGTGGTCATCGCCGCCACCCACGGGGTGCTGTCCCCGCCGGCCTCCGAGCGGCTGGCCGAGTGCGGCGCCCGCGAAGTGATCGTCACCAACACGTTGCCGATCGGCGAGGACAAACGCTTCCCGCAGCTGACCGTGCTGTCGATCGCGCCGCTGCTGGCCAGCACCATCCGGGCGGTCTTCGAGAACGGCTCGGTCACCGGGCTTTTCGACGGGGACGCGTAGATGGCTGACGCCGCGACTATCTACCACAACCCGCGCTGCTCCACCTCGCGCAAGACGCTGGAGCTGTTACGGGACAACGGCATTGAGCTGACCGTGGTCGAATACCTGAAGACCCCGCCGTCGCGCGCCGAGCTGGTGCAGATGATCGACGACGCGGGGATCGCGGTGCGCGACGCGGTGCGCACCCGGGAAGCGGTGTACGCCGAACTGAACCTGGCCGATGCCTCCGACGACGCCCTGCTGGACGCGATGGCCGAACACCCGATCCTGATCCAGCGCCCGTTCGTCGTCACCGCAAACGGCACCCGGCTGGCTCGCCCGATCGATGCGGTCCGCGAAATTCTGTGAACTTTCGGCTGTTCGGCGTCACCGCGGCGGTTCTCTGCCTGGTCGGTTGTGGGTCCAAGTCGCCGGACTACCAATCCATCTGGACCACCAGCGCGACAACGACGACCACCGCCACCACCACGACGGGGACCGAGAAACCGGTCGCGTTCCCGCAGTACCTGGAAAGCATCGGGGTCTCCGGGGAGCAGGTAGCACCCGACTCGCTGACCGACCTGACGGTGTCGATCCCGACCCCGCCGGGGTGGACCAGGTCCACCAACTGGCACTTCTCCCCCGGAACGGTGGCGATCAGCAAGGGCGACTCGTATCCGATGGCCATCTTGATGGTGTTCAAGCTCAGCGGTGACTTCGACGCCGCCGAGGTGGTCAAGCACAGCTTCGCCGATGCCGAACTGACGCAGAACTTCAAGAAGCTGGACTCCTCCACCGACGACTTTCACGGCTTCCCGTCGGGGATGATTCAAGGCTCCTACGACCAGCTCGGGCAGCGGCTGCACAGCTACAACCGGGTCGTCATCCCCACCGGCGCGGCCCCGGCCAAGCAGCGTTACCTGGTTCAGCTCACCATCACCACGGTGGCCACCCAGGCCGTCGCGCAGGCCGACGATGTCGAGGCGATCATCCACGGCTTCACCGTCGCCGCCAAATAGGTGCGGCGGCCCCGGCGAATTTCCGCTGCGCGGCGCCGGTGCGCTATCCTGACCGGCGTCACGGCGAGGGCGGTCGGCAATTGTGCTGATCACCGTTATCGACGGCGACCCGGATATTTCCCCTACTGGTTGTCGCGATGCTGGCCGTGCCCCGAACACAGGAGCGACACCATGGCCAAGACGGCAGCGTCAAAGACTTCGCACACCAACAAGCTCGCCGCCGCGGTGCGGACCGAGACCGGTAAGGGCGCGTCCCGACGGGCGCGTCGCGCCGGCAAGATCCCCGCGGTGCTCTACGGCCACGGCACCGAGCCGCAGCACCTGGAGCTGCCCGGCCATGACTACGCGGCCGTGCTGCGGCACGCCGGCACCAACGCCGTGCTGGCGCTCGACATCGACGGCAAAGAGCAGCTGGCGCTGACCAAGGCGCTCGACATCCACCCGATCCGCCGCACCATCCAGCACGCCGACCTGCTGGTGGTGCGCCGCGGCGAGAAGGTCGTCGTCGAGGTCAACGTCGTCGTCGAGGGCGACGCCGCCCCGGGCACCCTGGTCACCCAGGAGACCAACACCGTGGAGATCGAGGCCGAGGCGCTGTCGATCCCCGAAGAGTTAACCGTCTCGGTGGAGGGCGTCGAGGCCGGCACCCAGTTCGCCGCCGGCCAGCTCACGCTGCCCAAGGGGGTCACCCTGATCTCCGATCCGGAGCTGCTGGTGGTCAACGTGGTGACCGCGCCGACCGCCGAGGAGATGGAGGGCGAAGCTGCCGAAGAGGCCGCCGAGGGCGAGGCGGCTGCCGAAGCGGCCGAGGAGACCGCGGCCGCCGAAGAGTCCGAGTAGACGGATCACCGGATGGCCGAGCCGTTGCTGGTCGTCGGCCTGGGCAACCCCGGACCGAATTACGCCAAAACCCGGCACAATCTCGGATTCATGGTCGTCGACCTGCTGGCGCAGCGGCTGGGGTCGGCGTTCAAGGCGCACAAGCGGTCCGGCGCGGAGGTCGCCACCGGTCGCCTCAGCGGGCGATCGGTGGTGTTGGCCCGGCCGCGGTGCTACATGAACGAGTCCGGCCGCCAGGTGGGACCGTTGGCGAAGTTCTACTCGGTGCCCCCGGCGGACGTGATCGTCGTCCACGACGACCTCGATCTGGACTTCGGCCGGGTCCGGCTCAAACTGGGCGGCGGCGAGGGCGGCCACAACGGGCTGCGCTCGATCGCGAACGCCGTGGGCACCAAGGATTTTCAACGGGTGCGGATCGGGATCGGGCGCCCGCCCGGCCGCAAGGACCCGGCGACGTTCGTGCTGGAGACGTTCACCGCCGCCGAGCGTCCGGAAATCCCTGCCATTTGCGAGCAGGCCGCCGACGCCACCGAGTTGCTGATCGAGCGGGGCTTGGAGCCCGCCCAAAACATCGTCCACGCCTGGCCCTGATCCGCGCGAGCGTGCGGCTACGCACTCAGCCGGTCGCGGCGATGCGACGGCGGTAGGTCGACGGCGGCTCGCCGCAGAACTGGGTGAACGCGCGGGTGAAGGCGCTCAGGCTGTCGAACCCGACCGCGGTCGCGGTCTGGGCCACCGGCTGATCCGGTGCGGCCAGCAGCGCCATCGCCCGCAGCATCCGGGCGTGCAATAAATAGGTGCGCCACGACATGCCGATCGCCGTGTCGAACTGGCGCCGCAGCGTGCGCTCGGAAACCGCCACGGCGCGGCTGACCTCGGCGGCGGTCACCGACGACAGATGCGCCTTGGTGTAGGCCATCGCCGCCGCCACGATCGGGTTCTCGGAGGTGGGCAGGCTCAGCGGCGCCTCGTGGTCCAGCGCCTCGAAGACCAGATGCCCCAGCGTGGCGAAGAAGCCGTCGGACACCGGGTCGCTTTCGGCGCGCCCGATCGGCCAGCGCAGCGCGTAGATCATCATCTCCCGGATCAGCGGCGACACCGCCAGGATCCGGGCCCGGTCGTCGGTGGGCGGCAGCAGGTCGGGATCGAACATCACCGCGACGCTGCGCACGTCGGGGTTCATGGTGGCCTGGTGTTCCAGCCCGACCGGGATCCAGGCGGCCTGCTGCGGCGGCAGCAGGTAGTGCGCGGCCGCGGTCTCCACCTCGACCACCCCGCCGATCGCGTACTGGATCTGGTGCAGATCATGCGAGTGCCAGCCGGTGACCAGCCGATGGCCCTCATAGAGGTAGCTGCCGGCCCGGGCGCGGCCACCGTAGCGCAGCTCGACCCGCCCGATGTTGGCCGATTCTGCTAAACGTCTGGCCGAAAGCGCGGAGACGGTCATGGCATTCGACGGTACAACTAGGAAGAAAGGTGAGCCAACGACGCCTCAAGGAGTGTGCATGAACGTCGACGACCTGATCCTGGTGAGCATCGATGACCACGTCGTCGAACCCCCGGATATGTTCGCCCGGCACGTGCCCGCCAAATACGTCGACGAAGCACCGCGGGTGGTCACCGACGACAACGGCGTCGACCAGTGGATCTACCAGGGCCGCCCCACCGGGGTCAGTGGCCTCAACGCGGTGGTGTCCTGGCCGGCCGAGGAGTGGGGCCGCGACCCGGCCGGGTTCGCCGAGATGCGGCCCGGCGTCTACGACGTGCACGAACGGGTCCGCGACATGAGCCGCAACGGCATCCTGGCCTCGATGTGCTTCCCGACGTTCACCGGATTCTCGGCCCGGCACCTCAACCAGCACAAGGATCCGGTGACCGTGATCATGGTGCAGGCCTATAACGACTGGCACATCGACGAGTGGGCCGGCGCCTACCCGGACCGGTTCATCCCGATCGCGCTGCTGCCCACCTGGAACCCCGAGGCGATGTGCGCCGAGATCCGTCGGGTGGCGGCCAAGGGCTGCCGCGCGGTCACCATGCCCGAACTGCCGCACCTGGAGGGGCTGCCCAGCTACCACGACATCGAGTACTGGGGCCCGGTGTTCGCCACGCTGTGCGAGCAGAACGTGGTGATGTGCCTGCACATCGGCACCGGGTTCGGCGCGATCTCGATGGCCAAGGACGCCCCGATCGACAACCTGATCGTGTTGGCCACCCAGATCTCGGCGATCGCCGCCCAGGATCTGGTGTGGGGCCCGGCGATGCGCAGCTACCCCGACCTGAAGTTCGCGTTCTCCGAGGGCGGCATCGGCTGGATCCCGTTCTACCTGGACCGCTGCGACCGGCACTACACCAACCAGAAGTGGCTGCGCCGCGACTTCGGCGGCCGGCTGCCGTCCGAGGTGTTCCGCGAGCACGCGCTGGCCTGCTACGTCACCGACAAGACGTCGCTGAAGCTGCGCCACGAGATCGGCATCGACAACATCGCCTGGGAGTGCGACTACCCGCATTCGGACTGCTTCTGGCCCGACGCCCCCGAGCAGGTGCTGGCCGAGTTGACCGACGCCGGCGCCGACGACGCCGACATCAACAAGATCACCTGGGAGAACGCCTGCCGGTTCTTCGGCTGGGATCCGTTCGCGCGGACCCCGCGCGAACGGGCCACCGTGGGCGCGCTGCGGGCGACCGCGAGCGACGTCGACGTCTCCATCCGGCCGCGCAAGGAATGGGCCCGGCTGTACGCGCAAAAGCAGCTGGCCCAGGCCTAGGGCCGCGCCGCCCAGGCCAGCAGCCGATCCCACAGCCGGCGGCGGGTGGAGGCCATGTTGTGGCAGTGCCCGCTGGATTCCAGCACCATCGTGGTGACCTCGGGGCTACGGCGGTAGAAGCCGGCCTCGGCGGCGGGATCCGGTGAGACGTCGACGGCGCCGTAGCCGAGGAACACCGGGACGTCGACCAGGGCCGCCTCGTCGGCGGTGATGCCGGGCACCGCCGCTGCCCCGAATCGGCGCGGCACCACCGACAGCGTGGTGGCGTGATCGGCCTCGACGACGGCGGCGGGCACATCGGGCAGATGAAACCAGCCCGCAACCACGATCGGCCGCCGGGCGGTGCCGGCGACCTCGGGCACGGCGGCGATGGCGGCGGCCAGCGCGGCCGCAATGTCGGGCAGGTCGATGTCGCGGGCCGGTCGGCTGCTGTCCCCGGTGCCCAGCGGGTCGACGGCGACCACCGAAAAGCCGCGCTGCGACGCGTATTCGGCGAAGTTGTAGCCGGTGTGACCGGGCGCCTCGAAGTGCCAGTAGCCGCGGTTGTAGGTGCCGCCGGGCAGACACACCAGCACACCGGGATCCGGCGTGGCGGCGGGATACACGGTGGCCGCTAACGTTGCCGGCTCGCCGACGGCAGCGCTGACGTCCAGGCGGGTCTCCATTGTGCAGATTGTGCCCCGCATAACTCGGCATCGGTCGAGAGGGCGAAAAGTGCTACGCTGTCGCACGTGGAGGTCGGGGTACGCGACCTGCGGAATCGCACCAGCCAGGTGATCGACGCGGTCAAATCCGGGCAGCAGGTGACGCTCACGGTGCACGGTGAGCCGGTCGCCGACATCGTCCCGCATCGGCGTCGCGTCCGGTGGCTCACCGGGGAGCAACTCCGACATGAGCTGGCCGAGCGCGCGGCCGATGCGCCCCTCGCCGACGAACTCGAGGAGCTTGCCGGCCATACCCTCGAGCAGCTGTGACCGCGGTCGAGGCCGACGTTGGCCTGTTGGACACCTCGGTGTTCATCGCCCGCGAAAGCGGCCGGCCCCTCGCGCAACTTCCCGAACGCGTCGCGTTGTCCGTCATAACGATCGGCGAACTGCAACTCGGTGTGCTCAACGCAGGCGATTCGGGGACCCGCGCCCGGCGCGCAGACACCCTGGCGCTGGCTCGGGCGGCGGACCCGATCCCGGTCAGCGAAGCGGTGATGGTGTCGTGGGCTCGACTCGTCGCCGATTGCCGCGCCGCGGGGGTGCTACGGGCGGTGAAGTTGACCGACTCCCTCATTGCGGCCACCGCCATCGAGCACGGCCTGCCGGTCGTGACGCAGGATGACGATTTCGATCAGATGGCGCGGGCCTGTCCAGCCCTGTCAGTGATCAAAGTGTGACCACCGCAGACCTTCGCCCCGCGGTGGAGTTCTCGAGCGTGCGATCTCATACGCCTCGCCCGAGAGAAAGCGTATCGATTCGCGCACTCGGCGTTGCCCGGCGTAGCTCGCCGAAAGTTAGGTGACCAGGGCGACGGAGTTGGCCCGCCGCAGCTTGCCCGACGGCGTCTTGGGGATGCTGCCCGGTCCCAGCACCACGACGTTGCGCGGCCGCATGTCGACCTCTTTGACGACCTCGTGGGCGACGTCGTGTTCGATGCGGCGCACCTCGGCGGGATCCTGGTGGGCGTTGGACTCGACGGCCACCGCGAACGTCTCCCGGGAATGACCGGCGTCCAACCGCACCGCCACCGCACAGCCCGGACGCACCCCGGCGACCCGGCAGGCGGCCCGCTCGATGTCGGTCGGGTAGATGTTGCGGCCGGCCATGATGATGACGTCCTTGACCCGGCCGCAGACCACGATGTGGCCGTTCTCCAGCTGGTAGCCCAGGTCGCCGGTGTCATACCAGCCGTGCTCATCTTGGGCCGGGATGAACCCGGCCATGGTGAGGTAGCCCGGGGTCACCGGCTCGCCGCGCAGCTGGATGACCCCGACGCCGCGGGCGGGCAGCACCGTGCCGTCCTCGTCGACCACGCGGGCCTCCAGCCCGGTCACGCAGCGGCCCCAGCGACACCAGCCGGGCGGGTGTTGCCCTTGGTCGCCGGCACCGCGCGGCGCAGCGCGGCCAGCAGGTCGGCGTCCACCTCGTCGACCACCAGGCCGTCGCCCAGCTCGGAGAACGACACCGCCAGCGTCGTCTCGGCCATCCCGTAGGCGGGCATGATCGCCTCGGGTCGCAGCCCGAACGGCTTACCGGCGTCGATCAGGTCCTCGACGTCGGCGGGGTCGACCGGCTCGGCGCCCGACAGCGCGAACCGCAGCGAGGACAGGTCAAACTGGCCGGGGGTGGCCTGCTTGCGCAGCCGCTTGGCGAACAGCGCGTAGGCGAAGTTGGGGGCCGCCGTCATGGTGCCCTTGTACTTGTCGATGAGCTTGGCCCACAGCAGGGTGTCGCGCAGGAAGTCCATCGGCGTGACCTTGACCAGTTCGACGCCGAAGTACATCGGCACGGTCAGGAAGCCGATCATGCCCATGTCGTGGAAACACGGCAGCCAGCTGAGCATGACGTCGTTGCCGGTGGGGTCCATCTTGGCGCCGATGAACATCGCTTCGGCGTTGGAGTAGATGTTGCGGTGGGTGATCTGCACCGCCTTGGGCGACCCGGTCGATCCCGACGTCAGCTGCATCAGCGCCAGGTCGTCCTCGCCGGTCTCGATCGGGTCGGCGGGCTCGGCGGCCAGCAGCTCCTCGACGGTCAACACCGTCAGGCCCTTGTCCTGCAGCACCGGCATCGCGGCCATGAACGGCTCGGAGATGACGACGGCCTTGGCCTCGATCATGTCGACGACGGTCAGGGTGTCCTCGGCCCACGCCGCCAGGTCGGTGCGGGGGGTGGGCTGGTGCAGCATGGTCAGGCTGGCGCCGCGCATCCACAGCCCCTGGGCGGTGGGGGCGATCTCGACCGGCGCGCCGGCCAGCACCCCGACGACGTCGCCGTGGCCGACGCCGGCCGCGGTCAACCCGCCGGCGATGCGGCGGGCACGTTCATGCACCTCGAGCCAGGTGTGCCGGACCGGGTTGTGGGGTTCGCCGGTGACCATGCCTTTGGTGCTGGTGCGGGCGTTGTGGAACATCGTCTCGGTGAACCTGCTCACCACAACCTCCTCGGTTCCGGCACTCGTCGATTCCACAAGGACCGGGATCTAATGCTCCCCCGGGTAGGGGGCGCTTCGTAACTGGCACGCACACACAATTGGGGAGCAGTTATGTCTCGAATCGGTGTTGAGCCAGGAACCGCGCGCCGCAGCCGCGTTGACCGTCCACCGGGGTACCCGGCAGACGAATGTATCCCGCGCTGTCCCTGAACGCTAGTCGTCACCGCCGAACATCTTAAACTCCTCTTAAGTAACTACCAAACCTTGAGGCGTGTGTCACACCTCGGTGGCCGGCGCGGGCACCGACGCGGGCGCGTGCAGCCGGCCGCTGGCCACC